>NZ_JAEQCI010000045.1:40223-66891 GCF_020738565.1 Microcoleus sp. PH2017_12_PCY_D_A
CGCACTACAAACCAATCTTATTTTCGTTCGTCCGCAAAAGCGGACTTCAGTCCGCTCTCCGGTTGCGGACTGAAGTCCGCACTACAAACCAATCTTATTGTGGTCAATCTACCGGAGATGATATAATTGGTAATAGACATCTTCAATAATTATTGTTAAACAGGCATCTTGCCTGTTCAAGACTTGCTTTTTAAAAGAGGTATAATACAGATTTTGTGCCTTTTATTCCATTGATTCTTTAGTCGCGTGGAAATGGACTTCGCTTGTGCAGTGGGGTTTCAAGTGCCGATTCCCATCTCCTAATATCTGTTAAAAAAATTTAATAAGAAATTTGATTATGTTAAATTTTAGTGCGATCGCACTATTCGACTTGCTAGCACTGCGCCTCATCCGCGCTTTTTCAACTATTCCCGATTTCACCGATTGGCTGGTTGTAGCTCTGCTGGTGCTAGTTTATAGCGCGATCGCACTTCCGATCGGTTTTTGGTCGGGATTTCTCAAAGTAGACGTGCAAACCTCCGGGCCGATAATTGCGGGAGTGCTAGCGGGCTGTTTGTTAAGTCCGGGGCTGACTGAAGAAGTATTTTTCCGCGCGTTAATGCTCCCGCACGCTTTTGAGAACCCTTCTGGGCTAATGCTGTGGTTTTGGGGATGCTCCAGTTTGCTGCTGTTTGTAGTTTACCACCCGCTGAACGGGCTGACTTTTTATCCCGTTGGTCGATCGACCTTTATGAATCCCGTGTTTTTGCTGCTGGCGGCTGTTTTGGGGGTAGCGTGCTCGATCGCATACCTGCAAAGCGGTTCCATCTGGCCTGCGGTGCTGATTCACTGGCTGGGAGTGACAGTCTGGCTGCTGCTCTTGGGCGGTTACAGGAGGCTGTATGGTTAAATTGTAAAAAGTCCAGCATCACTATATTGTCCGGAGGAGCTCAGTTGTGGAAATCATAGGAGCGATCGTAGGTTTTTTGGCGGGGATAGCAGTTGCTTACTGGCTAGTGGAAAAGCGGTTGCACAAGCAAAAGCAAGAACACTTGCTGCAAACTCGCAGAATAGCTCAGGATATAGAACTAGCTCAGATATCTCGAATGCAGCAAACTACCGAATCTCCACGCCCAGAAGGAGAAGATCGGCTGAGAAACGCTACTGTTGAACACGAAAATTTACTCAGACAAGTTACAACCCAATACGAAAATCAGCTTCAACAAGTTGCGACTCAATACGAAAATAGACTCCAACAAGTTTTAGCAGAACGCGATCGGCTCCAACAAGTTGCAGGCGCCCACGAGCAGCAGATCCGACAATTCACCCAGGAATTAGAAGCCGCTCACAATGCTAGGCTTCAGGAAAATATACAATCTTTGCAAGCACAACACGAACAGCATTTAGTCACATTTGCTGACGAATTGCATGACAATTATCAAGCTCAGATGGACGAACATTTTCAAAACCTGCAAAAACAACACGAAATTCAATTGAGACAAGCTGCCTCGCAATATGGGAACAGCGAATTTGACATACAATCAACTAGGGAGGCTTTGCAACAGCAATACGAGAGTCAGTTGCAAGCCGCTCAGGAGCAGTTTCAAGCTCGCGAAGCTCAGATGCAAGCTACTATCAGGTCTTTGCAAGAGCAGTACGAGAGTAATGTACAACAACAAGAAATCCCGCAGCAACAGTTCAGTCAGTTAAATCCAACAGAATTTACATCGGATTTACCACAACAAGAAGTTTGGCAAGAAGAACCGTCAAGTGAGTTCAATCAACCTGAATTCAATCAACCTGAGTTCAATCAACCAGAAGTTGAACAAGAGTTAAATTACACAGGATTTTCCGAACCAGAATCAACTGATTTAGAACAAGCAGAAATCCGACAAATGCTTGAATCTCCCAGACAAACACCAAACTACTCATCGGTGGCGCAGTTGATGGGATGCGTTCAAAGTCAGGATACAGAAACTCGCAAATTTGCAGCATCTGCTTTAGGTAAAATGGGTGCGGCTAATGCTTTGAGAACCGACGGTCAGCGAGCCATAGAAACCTTGGGTAAATTAGCTCAAGATTTTAATCCCGAGGTGCGGGAAGCTGCTGTGGAAGCCCTAGCAATGATTAAGTCTGAAAAAGTGATTCCGCTGTTGCAAAGAGCTTTGCGAGATACAGATAGCGGTGTGGCAAAAGCGGCAAGTGCTGCGCTCAATAAGTTTAAGTTTTATCCGCGCACTCCGGCGGTGAAACCGAAACTGATGGATATGAAGAAACCAAAGCGTTAAGAAGTTACTGAAACAGTGTAGGGGCACAAAATTGTGGTGTCCCTACAGTGTTGCTTACTGAGTTTATGGCACTGGTTTGTAGTGCGGACTTGAGTCCGCAGCAGGTTTGTAGTGCGGACTTCAGTCCGCAGATTTTCAATTTTTGCGGACTTCAGTCCGCACTACGAACGCATCTAATTGTGGTTCATGAATCGCACGCGATATCACCAACATATAGCAATTTTCCCTTGCCGACAATACAGAACACAACAATGTTTTGTCCCTAGGCAGTAAGGTGCCCGTTGCACACCCTACGACTCATGACATTACGGACTTTAAAAACGCTGTTTTGTACCGAGTACAAATTTGATGTCCCCGTCATCGCTAACACCCATATCTAAGCGAATTAATCCCAAGGACGATCGCACTCTCACACCCAAACCAACACCAGCCCCAGTCCCCGGTTTATCCCTGACTACCGCCGGTTTTCCCAACACGCTGTCACCCGTTCCCAAATCCGACGCAAAATCCACAAATATCACGCCACCCACATCCCTACCCACCGGAAACCGATACTCCCCGGAAGCCAAGAAATAACTCCGCGCGCTACCGATATCCCCACCGTCGTAGCCCCGCACAGAATTGCGGCCGCCCAGGCGAAACGCTTCCGTCGGCGGCAAATCTCCAATTACCGTCCCCCCTTGCAAGTTAAAAGCCAACATTTCTGGCAAAGCTTCCGACTCGCTGATACCGAGCAAAGTTACTGGTACGTATTGTATATAATTTGCCAACAGTCGGTTGCTCACAATGTTACCTCGCCCGAGAGGTATCGACTGCTCGGTGCTGAGGCTGAGAATCGAGCCGCTGGTAGGGTTGAAGGGATTGTTTCGCCGATCGCGCACCGCGCCAAAAGAAACAGTATATAATTCATCAACACCCGCACCGCTGAATGTGAGAGGATTGCCGAGTACGTCCCGGCGGGCAAGATTTAAATTGCGATCGCGCGTGCTGATATTGGTATAATTCAGTCCCAAAGTTCCCCGCCAATCGCCCAAAGGTCGCGTAACAGCGAGATTTCCGCCCATCCGAATTTCTCGAACTCGATCGCCATTGGGCAAATTAATATCCTTATTGAAAATTTCCGAGATTCTGCGATCGCCAAAAGCTCTCACACTGTATCCCAAACGGTCATCGGCCGCAACATAAGGGCTGACAAACCGCACATCGTACTCCACACCTCGGAGGCTGGGCTGAATTTCCAGCGACAGGCGCTGCCCGTTTGTCCCGAAAGTGCGATCGACATAGGAAAGAGGAACAGCCACACCAACATCATCACTCAAAGTGACACTCGCGCCAACAGAACGAGCCGATCGCTCTTCGACATTGTAAATTACATTAATATCCGTCCCAACTTCTTCAGTAGAAACCGTCACCTTGTCAAACAATCCCAACTGCTGCAACTGCTGCAAATCCAGTTGCACAACTTCCTGACTGTAATTATCCCCCGCCTTAAGTTTGAGCTCGCCTCGGATAAAATCTTCCGAAATTCTCCCCTTAATCGGATTCCCCTTTTTATCCACAGCTTCGCCTTTGGAATTAACAAAGCGAATTTTAACCTCTGCAACGTAAACGCCCTCAACATTTCTCCCTTGACTGATTGGTAGAGTACCGCCTAGCTGTTGCGCGTTAAGGTTGACTGCTTCCGGGATTTCGGCAATGGTTGCGATCGTCCCCGCAGTTGGTAACAGAGATGTAAAATCTTTATGGCGATCGTCCTGGGCTGAGGGCGATCGAACTTCTGGAGCAACAGCAATCTCATCGGATGCCGGCAAATCCCGCACAATTCGACTCACCTCATCCGATTGATGAGAACTTAAGACTGAAACCGATAATAAATGTCGCTTGTAGTCGAGTCTAGATCCCCCTAAATCCCCCTTAACAAGGGGGACTTTGAGAATATTTCTTGTCCCCCCCTTATTAAGGGGGGTTAGGGGGGATCGAGACTTCGATACAAACAACAGAGACGGTCGGTTTGACATTAATTTGTCACCCATGACCTCATCCTCCTCCCTCCGCACTCTTGTGGGACAGGCGTCTGGCCTGTCAATTTCTCCGTCTCGCCTGTCAACCTCTGCGGTTCCTTCTCCAGCCTCCACCTCACCCTGCGCGACAGTCAGCTCGATCCCCCGCGCCCCCAATTCCCCACCAACCATCGCCGCCAAACTCAAAAATGCAATAATCGGAATTCGCATAAACATAAAACTAAAGCATACTCAACGCATATTAACCAAAATTGGTCATGATGCCTAATACCCCATCTGGAAATAATACCCCTCTATTCTTCAGTCGGCGGAGGCCGACTTCCCTTGTGTAGACGCGGTTTCAACCGCCGTCTCAACCGCCGACTCCTCTCAAAAAGAAACCCGGTATTTGTGAAGATACCGGGTTTCTGCGAAGCCGAAAGTTGCGAAAAAATCCATCGCGGGCGATCGTACAATTGGGAAACCGAAAAATTATTTAAAGAGATTGCCGAGAAACACGCTTCTCAAAATGAGCCTGAGTCTGCTGCAACAGTTGTTCGCGACTGTCCTTAGCAGTAGTAATCGTAGGAAGCAAATTGCGAGCTTGTAAAGTCATGTGAAGCTGTAGGTGTGCTACGTACTCACTGACATCTTCGCGCAGGGAGCAAGCCGGGTAACGTTTTAAAGTAGAGTTCAAAGTGTTCTCCTGCTTCGATTTGGCAGTTATTTCTAATAATATTAGAGATTATCACGGTCTACTTCTAATTGTGTACTCCTTAATGAAGTTTAACCTTTGGACTCCTCTTTTGTTACAATTGTTTACATATAGTGCTGAAATAAGTAAATCCACCTGATTAAAAGTAAAATGCCGATCGCCCTCAAGCCTGCTGCATATATCTTCTTCCTTCTGGAGGCAATAACAAAATCCCTCTTCCCTGGAACCTCTTCCTTGACTTTTACATCCGTTACATCCGTTACATCCCGTACATTGCCCGTTGCCTCCCTTCCATCTTATCAGGAGTCGATCGCCCATGCAGTCCCAAGCAGTAGCAGCACACAAGTACACATTAAGTACATTTGTCAATAGCCAGAGCCAAACAGCCACCTACCTCGACATCGGGAGCGGCCCACCCTTATTGCTGCTCCACGGTTTTTTCGGAGAAAAGACTTGCTGGCTACCCTTAATTGAATTATTGCAATCTCAATTTCGGTGCATCAGTTTAGATATGTTAGGTTTTGGAGAATCCAGCAAACCACAAATCCAATACGACGTAGCCCTAGAAGTTGCCTTTGTGCGGCAAGTTGTAGAACAACTAAACATCGAACAATGTGGCATCATCGGACATTCTTTTGGCGGTTGGGTAGCCTCTGCATACGCCCTAAAATATCCCAAATCTGTCAGCAGTTTAGTGTTAGCAGCACCTGCGGGAATCCGCGACGACAGTTTTTGCGGTCAGTACGACGCTTTGCGGCCCCTGCTGTGGCAAACGCCCGCCGTTGATTGGGCCTTGCAGCTAGCAAAACCTTTTGCTAGATTAGCGGGAAAAAGTAAGAAATTGCAGGAAATTTCCGGCTGGCGCAGGGAGCTAATGTATCAACCAGTAGCAAGGTCATTTTTAATGAGCCGGATGCGGCCAGAAGACGCCGTTGACACAGTAGAAAAAGAAATTCACAAATTGCAAATTCCTACCTTAGTCATCGCAGCAGATAGCGACGAAACAATTCCTCTATGGCACTGTCAAACCTACGCCAACGAGATACCGGGAGCCGAATTAGCAATTCTTCCTAATGCCACTCACGGGTTGCCGCAAACTCAAGCTCAAATCATGGCAAAATTGATTAGTAAATTTTTGGATAATTAAGAAAACCTTTGCAATAAGCGAAATTTTCCAAAATATGATAGGGGACGTTATACTGTTAGAACACTCAGAATAGCCCTTTTCCAATGCAGTTGATTGCTGATTCTTTTTCCTTCTTTTTCCTTCTTTCTTCTGCTACAAGCGACCAATAGAAAATAATTGTATTAAAGTATACTACTTTAACAGTAAATAGAGCATATATTGCTTGCTGTAATGTACAATATTTTTTATGGCTATACAATCTTGTGTCAGCACGAGCTACAAACATTTAGTTGATTCTGGAGTATTACGAATGGCGGCACTGAGCAACTACTTTAATCTGGAAGAAATTACGACAGCCAGAAAAGTTAGTGCTGCGGTAATTAACATCAGCGGCCGCCAGCGAATGCTTTCCCAGCGAACCGCATTTTTTTGCATGAGGTTAGTTGGCTCTGTGAATGCAGCAGAAAGAGCAAAACTGCGCGGGAACTTGTTAGAGGCGATCGAGCTTATGGAAAAATCTCACCGCGATTTAATTCATACCGACAGCAGCATCAACTTAGCGAGTCCCCCTTCACCCACCGTCAAAGCGATGTATTTTGAGGCGCCGCTGTATCTAGACAAGCAAGTCCGCGAATATATCGATCGCATAAAAGCCTTAGTCCAAGCTCCCGACACCGAACTCAGTCAGGAAAATCCCGATCTACAGTACATTATCGAAGCTGCCGGTGGCGAATTGCTAACAGCTTTCGATGCCGTCGTCAGTCAGTACCAGCAAGAAAGCGAAATCGAACAATTTGAAATCGATCTCAAACAAGTTGAACTCTATCAAGAAAGCTGTGCAGCCACCAGCAGCGCCGAAGCCCAAGCAGCCCAACTCGATCGCGCACTTCGCGAACTCAAGCAAACTCAAGCTCAACTCCTCCACAGCGAAAAAATGTCTTCCCTCGGAGCACTAATGGCGAGTATCGTCCACGAAATTAATAACCCAGTTAGTTTTATTTACGGCAACTTGAGCCATGCCGAAATTTATACCCAAGATTTACTGAACCTGCTACGTCTATATCAAGAAAACTATCCCAACCCCTGTACCGAAATAAAAAATCAAATCCAAGAGATCGATCTTGAATTTATAGTTGAAGACTTGCCTAAAGTTATGTCCTCCATGCAAATGGGTTCCGATCGCATTCGCGAAATCGTCAAATCCATGGGCAGCTTTTCGCGAACAGATAACACTAACATGACGCAGTGCGATTTGCACGACAGCATAGACAGCACCATTTTAATTTTACGCAACCGCCTCAATTCTAAAATAGACCGTCGAGATATTCAAATAGTTAAAAATTATGGAAAACTGCCTGGTGTAGAGTGTTATGCCGGACAGCTAAATCAAGTATTTATGAATCTAATTAGCAACGCGATCGATGCTTTAGACGAGGCAGCAAAAAATCAGCCCGATGCAGCCCTAAAAATTTCGATCCGCACAGAACTCGCTGGGTTAGATCGCGTCAGAGTCAGGATTTCTGACACAGGATCGGGAATGACAGCAGAAGTCAATAAACGGATGTTCGAGCAATTTTTTACCACCAAGCCGATCGGTAAAGGTACCGGTTTAGGATTATCTATTGTTTACAAAATCCTAGTAGAAAATCACCGAGGAACGCTCAGGTGCGAGTCTGAACTGGGGAAGGGAACCGAGTTTATCATTGAACTCCCAGTGCAGCAAACTTAAACAGTCGATTGACATCCAAATTTATCTGTATAAATTGTAGCACAGGAAGGTTTGTAGTGAGGACTTGAGTCCTCTGAAAACTTTGAGGACTCAAGTCCTCACTACAAACGTTAACTGCGGTTAAAATTCACAGATCGCCTACTCCAATTCTAGCTTCAAAGTTGGCAACAGCTTTTCTAAATTTTTGAGAGACTTCTGTTGCCAAGGAACATCATTGGAACCCACTACCAAGAGCTGAATTGTTTTCTTTTTCCGCACGCTAATAACAAACTTAGACAGCATATTAATACCCGAACTGTTAACAAATTCTAATTTTTTGACGTTCAAGGTAATGTGAGAGGGTTCGGGACTAGCAACATCTTCTAATAATTGAACTATGGGCGCATAATCTGGCGATCCATCTAAGCTAAGTTCGCCCGTGAAGCTGACTGTCACTGATTGTGGATCGTATTGAATGCTGTAGTCTTGACCTTGAATTTCTTGAATATTCATTGTTTTGTGATGTCTTGAGTGAATTATGGCGATCGCACAACAGAGTAAATATTGACCGAGTTAAAACTAAACGCTAATCTGAACGATCGTGGTAATAGCTAGCATATTGGAACCATCAGAAATCCTCTCAAATTTCCAACCAATCTTAGCTGAATAGTCATTAATCATCGTCAGCAATCCCAGTCCCGATGTTTCACATTCAGATTCAGCATTCTTTTCAAGCTGCTGTAAATATAGTTCATCAGAGTCCGAATTAAACAGTTCTGTAATGAATTCCTGCAATTTATTAGCCGCTGGTTGCTGCACATAGTTAGTGGCAAAAATTACCGCCGTCACATCAGCTTCTCCTATAAAGTGTATCCCAAACCTTACCTTGTGATTGCAATTGTCATCAGTAAACTTGATGGCATTTTCTAATAGTTCATTGGCAATGTAACTCACAGCTCCTTTACTTTGTTTAATCCGTTTTTCGCTCCTAGCATCCTGCTCGTCCACCGGGAGAAAACTCGATAAATAATCGGCCACAAAATGAGCCGATACCCTATTGTTGCGCCAGCGCTGCTTGATGGGGCGAGAACTGGGCGTAAATGTAAGTTCTAGGGAGTCGTGTTCCGGTGGAAACTGGTCGATGAATTCTCCAAAGACTTGTGTCATAGTTTGTAAACTTCCAGATGTCATTATCTTTTTCCCTCCTTTTAATGTGTCAATGTCACTTCTGGGTAAATTTCCACACGCCATTCCAGTTAGCCGGAATACTATTTTCTAATAATTCTTGAATGCGTTTTAGGTAAATTTGGCTGGGTTTGTCAGCGGGATTTAGCGCCACTATCTGTTCAAAACAAACTTGGGCATTAGCAAAATTTCCCTGACAATATTGTTCTAGACCCTCCTCAAAAATAGGCAAAGTTTGAATTTTGAGCGATCGCACAGGTTCTACTTCAACATCTAACACCTCACAAACAGTAATGGCTTCTTGTCGGCCTTTGACAATTGCCCGATCCAAAAATCGAATATGATACTTTTCGGGTTGACTCAAACGTTGTACCACCTCTCCTGAAATTAATAAAGATACCCCATAATACTTAGTTAAACTTTCCAGACGAGCCGTAAGATTGACATGATCGGACAGCGCATCGGCTTGCATCCGATTCGCGTCTCCAATAATCCCCACCATCGTATCACCGACATGGATACCAATGCCAATATTCAGCGGTATCTCCCCATTTATAGTACGGTTTTGATTGAATTTTTGCAACTGTTCAAACTTCACAATTCCCGCCTGAATAGCATCATCAACGCCCTCGGGGAAAACGGCCATCAGTCCATCTCCCATATACTTGACAATAAAACCGTTGTGCTTGCGAATTTCGGGACTAATTTGCTGTAAATAGGTATTGATGAAGTCAAAATTTTCTTGAGGAGTCATTTGCTCCGCCATTGTTGTGAAAGAACGCAAATCGGAGAACATGATAGCCATCTCTTTACTCACGTGATCTCCAAGCTGGAAATCTACAATGCTTTGTTTTCCCAGAAATTGCAGATATTCATCGGGGACAAAACGTCCGTAGGCTTGCAAAAGTTTCTCTAATTCCTGTTCCCGCGCTTTCACCGTTTGCACCATGTGCGAGAATACCTGTGCCAATTCTCCCAGTGCATCATTGCGGGCTGCCACCTCTGATAATATCTGGGGTTCAAAGCTGTTGTTCTTCACAGCAATAGCTGCATCTATCACCTTTTTTACCTGGTGGATGTAAGTCTGCATCTCTCGATTTTTATGGTGGATCTGGTTTTCCAAATCTGTGGAATGTTCTGTGATAATGTCTACTAAAGTTTCATAGCTATGTTTTTCTTCTTCGGCTTCTTCAAGTTTTTGGATCAAATCCTGTAGCTGGACATTAAG
Source organism: Microcoleus sp. PH2017_12_PCY_D_A (assembly GCF_020738565.1). Lineage (NCBI taxonomy): Bacteria > Bacillati > Cyanobacteriota > Cyanophyceae > Oscillatoriales > Microcoleaceae > Microcoleus > Microcoleus sp. PH2017_12_PCY_D_A. The sequence goes on from NZ_JAEQCI010000045.1 coordinate 50,453, forward strand.
TTCTTCCGAGGATTTAGATTGTGCTAAATTTATTTGGGGGTTCATAATTGATACTCCAGAATCCGGGAACACAAAATTTTTTCACTCGCTCGCTGTACATTACTATAACTTACACGAGCAAAGCTGCAAATCCGGCTTGCTTCCGCTTCGATGCTTCGCGACTCAATCCAACAGCCATGTTAGAAAGAGGGTTGGCGAGCGTCGTCAATCATAAATTATGCACAATATTTCCCTGTTGCTTCAATACTAGCAAAGTAATGTCATCAAATACCTTTTGCGAACCAATGAATTTTCGCAAATCATCGATCGCAGCTTGCTTGACTTGTTCGGCGCTCAAATGCCAGTTTTGAGCAATCACTTCACAGAGTCTTTCCATGCCGTAGAATTGTTTGTGGATATTTCTAGCTTCGGGGATGCCATCAGTATAAAGCACTACACCATCCCCCGGCTCTAAGTCTACTAAAAGATGACCGATCCAATCTGAAATATCCTCATCTAAGCCTATGGGAAATCCTAAATCCATCATGTCAATGCGTTCAATCTTACCGCCTTTTCGGACTACGAGAGTTTCCTCATGTTGACCGCTAATACTAATTTGGCTGTCTGCGTAATTGAGGAGAGCTAGCGTCAGGGTTTTGTCCGAGTTCATCCGCTGGATATTTTTATAAATAGTGCGGTTGAGGGTATCTAAAAAGCGCAAGGGGTCAAGTTCTTGAACTTCCTTCAGAGTCCGAACAGCCGTTTGAGTCATCACCATCAAAATGCCACTTTCTAGTCCGTGTCCGGTGACATCACCAATGCAGAGCGTTACCACCCCGTCATTAAAAAGTACGTCGTAGTAATCGCCACCAACTTCATCGGCTGGTTCCATAAATCCTGCAATATCTAACTCTGCAATAGCTGCTAATTCCGCTGGTTTTGGTAAAATTAACTGCTGCATTTGTTTGAGGATATCGAGTTGTGCGCTCATCCGAACATTTTCGTTTTTGAGGCGCTGGTTGAGGGCAGAAATTGCTTGATTTGCTCGAGCAAGTTCGGCAGTACGTTCTTCTACTTTATCTTCTAGAGTTTGATAGAGCAGAGCATTTTCAATGGAGATAGCAGCTTGGGAAGATAGGATTTTTAATACTTCTAATCTGTCAGCAGTAAATGCACCTGTGGCGAGACTGTTTTCTAAGTACAGAATGCCGATCGCCTGACCTTTGTTAACAATGGGAGTACACAATACGGATTTAGGTTGGTGCTGAATAATGTAGGGATCTGCTGCAAAGATATTTTCTACAGCAATATCGTTAGTTACCAAGGTTTCTCTGCTACGCCAGACGTAGTTAATGGCTGTGATTGGAAGATGTTGGCTTTGAGAAACTGGAATATTTGGCAAATAGCAGTTTTCTCCTAAACATTTAGCAACAATCAATAATTCACCTTCCCTTTCTAAGATCAGAGAGCCTTTGGATGCGCCTGCATTTTCGATCAGTATTCTGATCAAGGTTGATAGCAGTTCCTCGACGTTGATTTCTCCCGATATGGCTTGAGAAGCTTTAATTACTGTTTCTAGGTCGAGGAAATTGGAAACATTTTGGCTGCTGTTCGTAATCCCTACCACAATTGTTTCAGCAATTGTCTCTCCTGTATAAAAAGTGTTTTCTTGTTGGAGAATGGGGCCGAGTAATTGGGAATATTTTTGTTGTAAATCATGGACTTTTGCCTGGGAACCCCAGCGAGCATAAGCGTAGTAAGCGTCAGTTAGATAGACGCGGGCAATTTTATCTTTGCCTAATTCCAGGTAGAATTTAGCTGCAAGTTCGCTGAAGAGTGCTTCTTCTTGAAGGTATTGGTTGTCTTTGGCGGTAGTAATGGCGCGATCGTACAAATCTCCTGCTTCGAGCCTGTCTCCCAAGACTCGTGCTGTTTCTGCTGCTACTAAGTCATACTTGTGTTGGTAATTCATCGGTGCGTGAAATGCCCAGGTTTGCATTTTTTCCTGATTGGCTCTGATTTGGTTCAAATATTGCGATCGCGCGATCGGCTCAGCATCGGGATACAGCGCCAGCAGGGCTAGGGAATGGTAAAAGTTGTGCTGCGGTACCATCATCAGCGAACCGACACCAGCGACATATTGCTCTGCTAGCTGGGCATTTTCTACGGCACTTTCGATCTCGCCAAACAAATAATTGACAACCAATTTAGAAAAATAAACTCCAAAGAGGGAAGAAACATTATTTGCTGCTAGCAAAACTGGCAGCAGTTCATCTTCATTAAAACTATCGCCAACTAACCGACATTTGTCCTCAGCTAATCCTTGTAAGTTTAATGTTAGCTGTCGCCATATCTTGGTATAATACGTCTGATATTCTTGTTTAGAATTAACCATTAGTTCAAGATACTGCTCGTATTTCTGGTCTACAGATGTTAAGTCTTCACCGCTAAAGAAGCTGTAGATGCAAAGATACATAGCAGCATAGCAAGCATATTCGATATCGCCGCTTTCTAAACCGCTTTGGACTGCTGAGAGCAAAGATGGTATTGTCGATCGACTGGGTTCTTTCCAATGTCTCACGCAAGCATTGTAGACCATCACAACTTTAGATTCAAATTCTGTGGATGGAAATTTATCTAATACTTGCAAAGATAGTTGACCGTATTGATAGCCTAATTCAATGTCTCCGATTGTTTGACAGATTAAGCTGCAACAAGCATAGGCATAACTAGCCGGGGCCGAGTTTCCGTATTTGCTGCAAATATGTGCCATTGTAAAGACAACGGCTGGGTAAAGTTCTGGAGGGGCTAGATAAGCAGCAGATGCGATCGCACATAAAATCCTCAAAGCACCAATTTTGTAAGCATCATGAATTTCTGGGAGATTAACTAAAGCGGATATCTCCACCACCGCCGGCAGTTGTGTTTCCAAAGCAACACCCAGCATTCCCAGAACTTGCAATCCAGTATCCACTGCCGATTGCATCTGATTTTGGGCAATATAAGACTGAATTTGCGCTTCGTAAACTCGGAATTGATCGAGGAGGTTGTGCGATCGAGATAGAACTATTTGGGCCAGTTGGTGCGACAAATCGAAATTGGTATTCAAATATTCGGCTGCAACCGCTTCTACATAAAGATCGATCGTCAAGTCGTACAAATTTGTCCAGCTATCACCGGTTAGCAGATTTCTGCCGATAGTTAAGTAATCAACAGCAGCAGCATAAGCAGTGGAATTTTTAGCTTTGCGCCCAGCAATTAAATTTAAGGAAGCTAGTTGATGTCTTTCGGTGCGATCGACAATTAATTCCACTCCCATATTCAAGTGGTTGACAATATCAAATATCCGATCTTCCCGCGGCGCTTCCCTAGGGGCTGTGTCCCCGTCAGAACCCTTGTGCAGCAGCAATCTGCCAATTTTCAGGTGAGTTGACTGCTTTGCGTCGTCTGGAATCAAAGAATAGGCGGCTTGTTGAACCCGATCGTGCAAAAATTTGTAACTTGGCAATTGACAATCGGCAACGGCTAATGGCGCAGACTCCCCATCCTCTCCAAAAAATTTGTAAACTTCACTTTGCGGTAAAATTAGACCTTCTTGCAATGGTTTCCACAAGTAGGCTGCGGTGTCTATTTGAGATTTTTCACAAACAAGGGCTAAGGTTTCTAAATCAAATTCGCTACCAATACAAGCAGCTAATTTTAAAACATCTTGAGTAGCGATCGGCAATTTATGCAATTGACCAGCCATAAATTCGACGACATTATCGCTGACTGTCAACTCTCGTATTTTAGTAATATCGCACTGCCAACCACCCCTTTTTCCCCCTAAAAATGGCGTAAAATCGAAATAAATTAACTTATCTTCGTGGAGCTTTTTGAGAAATTGATTGCTGAAAAAAGGATTGCCATTAGTTTTTTGATAAATTAATTCGGTCAAGGAAACAGAGCGGTCGATCGCACAACTTAAAGCATCAGCAACCAGACGATTCAAGTCAAATATTGAAAGTGGCGCGAGAGTAATTTGATTAATTATAGCGGCCGAGCGATCGCTTCCCTGTTTTTGTAGAGAAGATGAACCCGCACCTAGCTTGCGAATCTCTGATAAAGTCAGCATTAAGGGATGAACCTCGGACACTTCATTATCTCGATAGGCACCAATTAGCAACAAATGTTGACCTTCTGATTCGCCCACCAACAATTGCATTAATTTCAGAGATCCTGAATCTGCCCATTGCAAATCATCTAAGAAAATGACTAAGGGGTGATTTTTGGTAGCAAAGACACGAAGGAACTTTTTAAATAATAGATTGAAGCGATTTCGTGCAGGATTTGGTTCTAGTTCAGGCACAACAGGTTGCTTGCCAATCAGCAGTTCTAATTCTGGGATAACATCAATAATTACCTGAGCATTATCCCCTAAAGCTGACAAGATTTGGGCTTGCCACTGCTGAACGCGAGCAGCACTTTCTGTGAGTAATTGCCGCATAAAACTTTGCAGAGCTTGTACCCATGCCCCCAAGGGAATATCGCGTCTAAATTGGTCAAATTTCCCTTTGATAAAGTATCCCCGCTGCTGAACAATGGGCTTGTGAACTTCGTTAATCGCAGCGGTTTTGCCAATGCCGGAAAAGCCTGCTACCAGCATGATTTCGGTAGTAGCTGTACGGGGGATTTTATGCGGTTCTCGGCTGTTAGGAGAAGAAACCTCCAAATCGGCTGCTGGGCGATTTTCCTGGGGACAGGCGACGCGCCCGAAGGCTGCTAATAGGCTCGAAACTTCGCTTTCTCTGCCATAAAGTTTTTCGGGAATTACAAAGCATTCGGAAATGTCTCTGCTGCCTAATTCAAACAGTTGAATAGTGCCGCGATCTGAGTATTCTTTTAAGCATTTTTCTAAATCGTGTTTGATGCCAAAAGCTGTTTGATAGCGTGCTTCCGCTGTTTTAGCCATCAGTTTTAGCACGATGTCGTTCAATACTGGGGGGATGGCAGGATTTAGGGCGATCGGGGGCATTGGCTGGCGAGCAATGTGACAGTGAACCAACTCCATCGGCTCCTTAGATTGGAATGGCAATTGTCCTGTCAACAGTTCGTAAAAAGTTACTCCTAGCGAGTAAAAATCGGTGCGGTAGTCAATCCCGCGATTCATTCTGCCAGTTTGTTCGGGAGACATATAAGCTAATGTCCCTTCCAAGATATTGGGGTTTTTGATTTCTTGATTTTCTTTAGGCAAAAGCGATGAGATGCTAAAATCTATAAGTTTAATTTCTTTGGTTGTAGGGTTGATTATAATATTCTGTGGTTTGATATCCTTGTGAATAATGCCGCTGTGATATATTGTTTCTAATGTCGAACAAATTTGAATGGCAATTTGCAAAAAAATGGCTAGGCGATTGGTGAATTTACCCTGGACTCCAAAAGCATCGTTGGTGATGTATTCAGCCAGAGAAATACCGCCAAAGTCCTCCATTACTAAAGCAAAACCGTTACGATATGTTTCCAGACTTAAATGTTTGACTATACCGGAATTATCAATATTTTTGGCAATGGTGTACTGATTGCGAAACTGCACCAGTTCGGTGAAAGTCGGATACTCAGACTTGAGCAATTTGATGACGACTGGTCGATTGTCTGATTCCGAAAAACCTCGATAAACCAAGGTTCGGGTGCCGGAGTAGAGTTGTTCGCTCATGCGGTAGCCGGGAATTGAGATCGGGATCATAGTTGCTAAATCCTAGTCAGCTTTTGGTTTAAGAGTCTTGGACGCACTCCGACCTTCATAACCGGGTTTTTTACCTAATCCGCTGGCTACAACCTTTGTAGTAAAAAAAACTGGTTTCAGGCTACCTGCGCGCAAGTTATGTTTAAGCACTATCAAACTTGTTTGTGTTGATTATTTATTAGTTTACTACTGCTCCCAAGGTTTCAGGAAGATTTGACAAAAAATAATGATATGTCGATCGCTAACCATCGCAGGTATCATGAATTTTGTTAAAAATCTTTGAAGCGCTTGCTTCCGGGAAGCGATCGCCTGTTCGAGTCACATCTGGGATATCCAGCTTCCTGTTGGTTGAATTCCCTATAAATTTCTTGGTACATCGCTATTTTTTTTGTCGGAAAGGGTACAATAATAGCGATCGAGCGTGTTGGGCTTGAGCGATGACAGATAAATAGCGATCGGGACTATGTGGTGTCACTTTCAGATTGGCAACATAGTATCCCGCACACTCCCGACGAGAGGCAGGACTTAATCCTTTTTCTTGAGAACCACCAAAGTAATGTCATCAAAAACCTTTTGTTCTCCAATAAATTCTCGTAAATCATCGATCGCGGATTGCTTGATTTGTTCGGCGCTTTTATGCCAATTAACCGAAACCACTTCACAGAGTCTTTCAATCCCGTAGAATTTTTTGTTGATATTTCGGGCTTCAGAAATGCCGTCGGTATAGAGCACCACCCCGTCCCCCGGCTCTAACTCTACTAAAACCTGGTTAATCAACTCTGAAATATTCTCATCCAAGCCGATAGGAAATCCCAAGTTTATTGTATCAATTCGCTCAGTTTTACCGCTTTTTCTGACAACAATAGCTTCCTCATGTTGACCGCTAATACTTATTGTTCCATCGGCATAGCTGAGGATAGATAGCGTCAAATTTTTGTCTGAGTTCATGCGCTGAATATTTTGATAAATAGTGCGGTTGAGGGTATCTAAAAAGCGCACCGGATCGGATTCGGGCATTTCCTGAAGAGTGCGGACGGCTGTTTGAGCCATCACCATCAAAATGCCGCTTTCTAGTCCGTGTCCGGTGACATCGCCGATCGCCACAGTCACAATACCTTCAGTGTAAAGTACGTCGTAGTAGTCGCCACCAACTTCATCGGCGGGTTCCATAAATCCGGCAATATCCAAGTCTGCAATTGCTGCGAGTTCAGCGGGTTTGGGCAGAATCAACTGCTGCATTTGTCTGAGCATACCGAGTTCGGAGCTCATGCGCCGATTTTCTGCCTTCAGCCGCTTGTTAAGAGCTGCAATTTCTTGATGAGCTGTGGCAATTTCTGAGGTGCGTTCGGTAACTTTGTCTTCGAGAGTTTCAAAAGATTCTTTGAGTTGTCGTGCCATACTATTGAAGGAATTAGCTAAGGTTTCAAGTTCAAATATTCTGCTAGGATTAATATTCTGATTTAGATCGCCACCTGCGATATTTTCGGAAGCCTTAGCAATTTGTAAAATCCGGTAAATAATCTTGTCTGCGCTGAGAAATCCGACTGCTATTGACACAATTAGAGTCGCAATACAAAGCAAGATGGTGTTGCGAGTATTGGCATAAACTTGGCTCATAAAGTCGGATTCTGGTACGACAACTACAATTAGCCAGTTGAGACCGTACTTGTCAGTTAGGGGAGAAACTTGGAGAAATTGCCGCTGACTGTTGAGGTTCAAATTAAGTTGAACAGTTTCTTTAATATTGTCTAAGCGTTGGAAGCTATCGAGTAAATAAACTACACTTTTGCTCATCAGCGGGTTGCTATCATCCTGTGCTTTGATCCGTTTTTGGTCTTGGCCTTTACCGAGGGACAGAGCCTGATTTTTCAGCGAGCTAGCGATTAATTTCCCGTCCGGCTCAATGATAAATACTTGACCGGATTTACCGATGCTTAAGGTTTGCAGGAAAGCGCGAATTTGATCGAGTCCCATCCTGCAAGTCAGGACGCCAATCAGTTTGCCTTGAGGGTCATAATAGGGTTGGCTGGCATTAATTTGCAGCGTACCGTAGGCTAAATTAATGTAAACATCGCTCCAAGCAGCCTGTTTTTTTTCGACAACAACGGTGTAAAAGGGGCGGGTGCGAACGTCATAATTGGGCTGAGACCTTTCTATTTCGAGCGGATTGCCATCAGGGTCAAGGTTGTAGTAAACCAAGTCGCCACCTCCGGGAGTCAGTTGCTGAGCAAGCTGAGGTTTCTCAGATACATCCAGTCGGTTCACCCAACCCATTCGCAGGTACTCACCTTTTTCGTTCGCAATTCCCGCATGACCGATCGCGCTAAACCGCAAAAGTTGATTCCACAGATAAGGCCGAGAGCGCTCCAAATCGTCGAAATCCAACTGGCCCATAGCTACAGCATCATGATTGAGTTGATTGACTAACGGAGGAGTTTCGATGTAGTGTTGGACGCGATCGTAAACTCTGGCACTGATGGAATACTGTAACTGACTGGCGAGATCGTTGACTGTCTTCTCTCCGTTTCTGTAAGAGAGATAGCCAACCCAGCCAACAGCAGCAACAATTTGTAATACAAACGGTACCACCAAGACACGACGGAGACCGAATTTGGGCCGACTGGGGGCGATCGCGCGTTTTTGAGAGATCATTCTTGCTAAAATTACTTCTAACTGGCTGTTTACCTTACTGCAATATTCTTAGCAAAAGATACAATAGGATATTTTAAGCTGATAAAATTATATCAAGTCTGACACGAAATTTCTGCTTTCGGCTGAAACACTCTACGGTTATAATTGAAAATTAATTGTTTTCCCAGCATGAAAATTACTCAAGCCCTGCACGCGGCCCTAGTTATCTCGAATATCAAAAAATCAGAACAATTTTACAGCCAAGTTTTAGGATTAGAAAAAGTAGACAGACAATTAAAATTTCCCGGCATCTGGTATCAAGTCGGCAACTTCCAGATCCACCTAATTTTAGCGGCAACAATTATACCAGATGCCGTAGACTATGAGAAATTGGGGCGGAATCGACACCTAGCGTTTGCAGTGGCTAACTTAGAGGCAGCCAAAGAGCAATTAATCGCTCACAATTGCCCGGTACAAATGAGCGCGTCAGGTCGATCGGCATTATTTACCCGAGACCCCGACGGGAATATCATCGAACTCAGCGAACAATAGATAAGAGTTGGCGGTTTCAACCGCTAAGCGAGTCAAACTTTCGTCCTAGCAGAGGGGGACTAAGAAATAAAGCCGGATTGAGTAAGTTAGGTTCTTCAGTAGTTATTAAAAACCTTGCTTTTATGGCTTCTTCCTTCTTCCTTCTTCCTTCTTCCTTCTTCCTTCTTCCTTCTTCTATAAATGAAAATCATCGCCTACTCTTACACCGAACCGCTGCTAGAAGCCGCGCCGGCGGCTGAATTTTGGGGCCAAGAGGTCGATCGCACATACCAAGATTTAGGAGGGCGCCAGCAACTCCAGCAACTGCTAAAAGACTGCCAAACAGAAGCAGTCAAATACCTGCTAATTCAGCGCTTTGAAGAACTCGGCGACACAGTACAGCAAGTGTGCGCCCACCTCGAACAACTCGAAAACCTCGGCATCCAGCTAATTGTCACAGACGAAAAACAAACAGAAAACAGAGCCAACTTGCTCAAACTCCTCGCCGAGCTCCAGCGCAGCCAACACAGCCGCAGCATTCGCAAAGGACACGCCCGCAACCGCATCAAATCCCTTCCCCCACCCGGAAAAGCCCCCTACGGCTACCGGCGCGGCAAAGACAAATATGCGATCGACAAAACCGCCTCCCCCGCCGTCAAAGACTTTTTTGAACACTTTCTCATCTACGGTTCCCTGCGCGGTTCCGTGCGCCATTTAGCAAAGAAATACAACAAAAAAATCTCCGTCAGCACAGGCCGCCGCTGGCTGACAAATCCCGCCTACCGAGGCGATTTAGAATATCAAAACGGCCAAGTAATTTCTAACACCCACGTCCCGATTATTTCCAGAGAAGAAGCCGCCCAAGTAGACAGATTGCTGCGGCGCAACAGTCGCCTTTCTCCCCGCAGCGCCAGCGCCCCCCGTTCCCTCGCAGGTTTAGCAATTTGCGCCGAGTGCAAATCGCCCATGACAGTTGCCAAAGTCACAGCCTACCGCAAAGACAAAGAATACCTTTATTTGCGACCGATTAACTGTCTGTCGCAGCCTAAATGCAGCGGCATTTCCTACGAAGAAGTATTGCAATTAACCCTAGCAGGAATTTGTCGCGATTTGCCCGATGCGATCGCCCAGTTGCAAAGGCCCGACATGAATGAAATTAAAGCTGGAATTGCCGGGGCGATCGCATCTAAAAAACAAATTATAGAACAAATTCCCGCCCTGATTGAAAGCGGCATTTTGGACACAGAAACCGCTGATTTGCGCTCCTATAAAATCCGCACAGAAGTTGCAGAACTGCAAAGCAAATTAGCGAAAATGCCCCCCGTAAATTTGCGAGAAACTGCTCAAACTGTTTCTCTTCCCCAATTTTGGCTGGACTTGTCGGAATCGGAACGCAGGTTTTATTTTCGAGAGTTTATCGATCGCATCGAGATAGTCCGGGAAAATATAAATTGGAAACTGCAAATTATTTTCATTTTTTAACAGTGGACAATTGAGAATTGACAATTGTCCATGATATCATGTCCGATCGATTGACCCCAATAAGCAAGGTTTGTAGTGCGGACTTAAGTCCGCAGCATAAAGCGGACTTAAGTCCGCACTACAAACCGTTATTAACTGTCAACTGTCAACTGTCAACTGTCAACTGTCAACTATTTTTTACCTTTGAGCCAATAAACGGTCATATCTCCTTTACCTTTAACCGCGATCGCACCCTGTTCCTCAAATAAATACCGATCTTTCAACTGTTCGTAAACAGCCGCAGTAACTTGAATATATCCCGATAATCCCTGTGATTCCATCCGAGAAGCAACATTAACAGTATCCCCCCACAAGTCATAGATGAATTTTTTAGTGCCAATTACGCCAGCAACTACTGGGCCTGTATGAATCCCAATCCGAATTTGAAAGGGTTCGCCTGTGTCGGTTTTAAAATCTGCGATCGCCTCCTGCATATCCAACGCCATATTTGCGATCGCTTCTGCATGATCCGCCCTCGGCACAGGCAACCCCCCCACCACCATATAAGCATCTCCAATTGTTTTAATTTTTTCCAAACCGTGTTTTTCAGTTAGTTCGTCAAACATGGAAAAAATCTTATTGAGAAAATCCACCAATTCTAGTGGTGAAATTCTCGCAGCAAGAGACGTAAAATCGACAAGATCCGCAAACAAAACTGTTGCTGACTCAAACCTCTCAGCAGGAGAACCCTCGCCTTTTTTCAAATTTTCAACAATCGCTGCTGGTAAAATATTTAGCAATAAATCATCCGACTTTTTTTGAGCCACACGTAAAGCTAGCTCAACTTCCTGCCGCTCTTTAATTTCATTTTGCAAACGTTCGACAAGTTCTTCTAATTGCTTCGTTTGCTCTTGCAGTAGCTTTTGCTGACTTTGAATTGTTAACTGATTGGCCACTCGTGCCAATACTTCTTTATCTTGAAAAGGTTTAGTAATATAGTCAACTGCTCCCACATCAAAAGCTTTCACCTTATCTACAACGTCACCTAAGGCGCTTAAAAATATCACCGGAATAAAACTGGTTTTTGGTGAAGCTTTCAACTGCGCGCACACCTCATATCCATTCATCTGTGGCATCATCACGTCCAGCAGAATTAGATTCGGCGGAAACTCCTGCACCGTCGCCAGAGCCCTTTTACCATTCAACGCTTTACGAACCTGATAGCCTTCCTCAGTTAGGATGGTAGATAAAAGCCGCACGTTATCTGCTGTATCATCAACTATGAGAATGATGGCGGAACTTGTCCGAGACTGATTGCTGTTCATGCGATCGACGGTATTTTTTCAAGATCGAACATATTAAGACTGACGCGCCCTAACCGCAGATTTCGCTAGATCTATGATATCATCAAAGAGGAAATCATGTGCTAAATCAGTTAAAACTTGTGCAGCCGTCGCCAACTCTGCAGGCATTTCTTCAATCAATCGCATAATTTTATCGTCGTAGCATTCATGAGCAGCTTTATGGATCTTCTCCACCCAATCAACAGGCATTTGACAAAGTTGTGCTTCTACAGAATGTAGATTGCCCGCAATCCGATTAATTTCCCTTTTATTTTCGAGGTTGACAGCAGCAGGTTCCTCGTAAATATAGCGGACTCCTAAATATTGTTCTATTAGAGAGAATAGTTTTTTGGCTTCAAAGGGTTTACGAATAAAATCGTCGCAGCCTGCGCCTAAAATAGTTTTGCGTTCCTCTTCAAAAGCGCTAGCAGTGAGAGCCACAATCACCGTTTCTTTCCCGAGAGGATGAGATTTAATTTTTCGGGTGGCTTCATAGCCATTCATGACAGGCATCTGCATATCCATCCAAATCAGGTGCGGTTGCCAATCCTCCCATACAGCAATAGCTTCTTGACCATTTCTAGCTTCTCGCACGAGGAACCCTAGCGGTGATAACAATCTATCTATGACTAGACAGTTATCAGCGCGATCGTCTACCACCAAAATCCGGTATTCTGGTTGATTTGGTGCTAAACCAATCACTTTTTTCTGCGGTTTAAGCATTTGAATCTCCCTAGGCTCGGCAAGCCTGATTTGAATATCAAATGAAAACGTACTTCCCACATCAGGTGTGCTAGAAACAGCAATATCGCCTCCCATCATTTGGACAAATTTACGACTAATTGGTAAACCTAGTCCTGTTCCCTGTTGGGATTTATAACCTGCTTTTGTTTGCTCGAATGGTGCAAATAACTTATCCATTTCTTCTGGGGCAATACCGGGCCCAGTATCTTGAATTTCAAAATGAAGGCGTAAAGATACGGGGCCAAGAGAAGGCGCGCCTGCACAATCAAAATCCCCAGGGGGCGGGGTTTCGCAGTCGATGTCGGCAGTTTTTGTTTCTGTGTCCCCAAACTCTGCCGTTTCACCAGCCCAACTTTCTTCTACCTGGTTTTTCAATCGCAAGGTAACGCTACCTCTCTCTGTAAACTTAATTGCATTTCCTACAATATTAATCAAAACTTGGTGCAATTTACCCTCATCTCCATTGACAAAGTGCGGTACGCTGTCAGCAACTTCAAAATTTAGCTGCAATCTCTTAGATTTAGCTTTCAATCGGAACATTTCTTCTAAGGTTTCTAGCAAGCGCCTTAAATTAAAACTACTTTCGTTAAGCTGACTTCTGCCTGCTTCAATTTTAGACATTTCCAAAATGTCATTAATCAGGGACAGCAAATGTTCCCCAGCGCGATTAATAATTTCTAGGTGTTGCTGGTTTTGAGCGTTGAGAGATGAATCGCGCACCATCACCTGACTAAATCCCAGAATTGCATTTAAGGGAGTACGCAATTCGTGGCTCATAGAAGAAAGGAATTCACTTTTGGCGAGGTTGGCAGCATCAGCAACTACGACAGCTTTTTGCAGCGCTGCTTCTGCTAACTTGCGATCGGCTATTTCTGTTTGGGCTTGTTCAAAAAGCGTGCATTGCTGGATAGCAATTGCTAGCTGCACGGAAATTTGCTTGAGAGATTCTATCTCAGAAGAGTTCCAATGTCTTTGACTGCGGCAGTGATGGGCAATTAGTAAGCCCCATAAATTTTCCCCTTGCACAATGGGAACAACAAGATTAGCTTTAATTTGAAACTCGGTGAGTAAATTAATGTGGCACTCTGAAATACCAGCCGTGTAAATATTGTCGATCGCGCGAATGTGTCCCTGTGCATAAATAGAAACGTAGCCTTCGCGAAAACAATTGTCATTAATGTCAATTCCCAAAATCGGCATCACACCTGTTGCCACCGATTCGACTGCTACAAATCCACTCCAATCTGGGTGAAAGCGGTAAATAACTGTCCTGTCAGTTGACAAAAACTGGCGCACTTCTTCCACAGCCATTCTCATAACTTCTTCTAGGTTAAGAGAAGACCGAATCCGCTCTTGAATGGCATCTACAAGCCGCTCTCTTTTTAGTTGCTGCTGTAAAGCTGCCTCTGCCTGTTTCCGAGCAGTAATATCTACTCCATAACCAACACACTCCACAGGTAAGCCAGCAGCATCTTTGACCAACTTAACCTCATCGTAAATCCAGCGATAAGTACCGTTTTTGTGACGTTCGCGGTATTCGTAGGAAATCGATTCTTTTTCTAATATCTGAGCGAAGGCATTATCTACAATTTCTCGATCTTCGGGGTGAATGAGGCTGTGCCAATCGAGGGAATTATCAAAAAAATCTTCCGCTTCGTAGCCAATCAGCGAAACAATGTTATCGCTGACAAATGTTACATCATATTTTCCCCCTAATTTGCAGCTAAAAATCACTGCCGGAGTAGTAGCTAGCAAGTATTGCAAGCGTTCGGTAACTGAGCGCAATTTTAACTCGGCTTGCTGGCGATCGCGAGCTTCCATTTCTAAGCAAGTGTTGGTTTCTATCAACTGTGCAGTACGCTCTTGCACTTTAATTTCTAAATCTTCATAGGCACAGCGGAGAGCTAATTCGGCATCTTCACGGACTGCAATTTCCCGCTCCAACTTCAGATTAATTGCTTCTAACTCTTGAGGTGTTTTCAATGATAAAAACTGGGGCAGTAGCGTTACCATAGATCCGGCAGTGTAGCAGGAAACAAGGGCCGTAATTGCTTTTTCAATCCCCGACAGCCAATAAGCGGAATGCCACAGCGTCCAAATGTCTAGCAAGTGACCGGTACCGCAGAGAATAATAAACGCACCAAACAAAGCAAATATTCCTAAAAAAGGAACGTCGCGCCGCTTAAACACAAAATAAATCAGCATCGCCGGAATTGAATAGTAGGCGATCGCAATTAAAAAGTCCCCAGTTACGTGCAGCCACACCAAAGGCGTTTGCCACAGATAGCAGTGACCGTGCGGCATATACTGAGTTGGAGAAAAGATATTTTGGATTATTTGCCACATAATGTTTGGTACGATCGGATAATGTTGACAAAGCTTTAGCAATGTCCACTGTCACCTTTTAATTGTAACTTCCCGACCAAATGTGACAAGTACATGATATTTGGGCTAACCATCGAGAGTAAAGCAGAGACGGCTCTCTCTCAGGTAGGAGATCCAGCACCTCTTGAAATTAGGTTAGTGACCAGTATTTAAGTCAAAGATGAGCAACCGCAAAATTTAACCGATGTCAAGGATTTAAATCACCAAAGACAGCAATTCTCAAAAAACCGCGCCGCCATCCCATAGGCGATCGCACTCAGCTTGACAATCAATCAAAAGTAATAAGTTCAAAGATTTTGCGACAGCAATTAAATTTTGCTCATAATTTAATTGTCCAACTTACTGGAGCGATTCGAGAGCGAGAATATATCTAATTTATGCAAATTTGTATAATTAAAAAAGATCCGCGACTTCTCCAAGAAGTCGCAGATCCAACAATTTTATGCAATTAAGACGCTGGGCAAGCGTGTCACATTCAAATCAAATTGTAGGGTGCGTCATATTCCGTTATCGAACGAGACTGAGGTTTGGGAGCATCTCAGTTTTACAATAAGCATTTTTTAAAGAACGGACTAAAGTCCGTACTACGAACCTTTTTTGAGTTCCCGACAGCACTGTAAATGCAAAACTGAGATGCTCCCCTGAGGTTTTCCAGTTCTGACGCACCTTACTAATTTAAGACTTACGCAACAAGAGTCCTGTAATTGTGGCAGTTGCTCAAGTCTTGACAATAACAGGACTTAACTACAGACTGATAAAATCGCTAGCGCTGAGAGCATTCGCAGCAACACCGTTCAGCTTCGCTAACAATTGATTGGTACCCGTCACGCTAATCAAAGTTTGATTGCTGCTAGACGTAATGCTGAGTTGATTGAAACTCAAACCGGGAGCCAACGTAATGATGTCGCTACCCAAACTTTGATTTAGGAAAAACACATCACTTCCCGAACCGCCAGTCAAAGTATCATCTCCTATATCCCCGGAAAGGTAATCGGAACCAGCACCGCCAGCGAGGAGATCGTTACCCTTACCGCCGAAAAGCGTATCGTTACCAGCATCGCCGCAGAGGACATCATTTTCATTGTTACCGAACAGCAAGTCGTTGCCAATACCGCCATCGAGACTGTCGTTTTCTTTGCCGGCGTAAACCGTGTCATTTCCTGCCCCACCAAAAAGCAAGTCTGTACCTTCATTACCAAACACAAGATCGTTGCCGTTACCAGCATTAATTGTGTCATTTCCTAAGTTGCCTAACAGGTAGTCGTCGCCATCTTCACCGAGCAAGATATCGTCATCTTTGCCACCAAAAATGGTGTCGCTCCCGATACCGCCAGCAACAGTATCTTTGCCCAAATCTCCCATTAAGAAGTCATTGCCATCGCCGCCAACAACAGTGTCATTATCTTTGCCACTACTGATGCTATCGTTGCCCGCACCACCTTGGATCAAATCAGTGCCGTCATTGCCGAAGAGCAAGTCGTTATCTGCACCGCCGTCAATGTTGTCATTGCCGCCCATGCCGTAGATAGTGTCGTTGCCGCCAAGTCCGTTAATCGACTCGGGGATGCTGCTACCCATGATGAAGTCGGCACTGTTACCCCCATTGAGAGTTTTTTGAACGGGGTTGGGGGTGATGCTAGCAG
>NZ_JAEQCI010000245.1:0-3053 GCF_020738565.1 Microcoleus sp. PH2017_12_PCY_D_A
CATCCTAAATAAAGCTTCACAAAGTGCATAGTAATCTTCACATTCTTCGTTACCTTTACCGCCGGGAACCAAAAACTGTTTAGCAACCTTAAATTTTTTCTTCATCTTGGCAATACCAAGATATTTATAAATTTCTTCGACTTTATCACAGCAGTTCATAGGTTTGTATTTTTGAGGGTAATTGGGCAAATTTTGAGCCACTAATATTAAATTAGGAGTATTTGACGGCTCAACCTCGCCTCCTACATAACAGATTCCATTAGAGGGCTTGTGACGACTTTGTCCTTCGATACTATGACTCCATGCGTATGACCACCGTGGAAATGGAAGATTAGCCGGGTTGCCTGCGGGAACAGAAAAACTATTGTTCATTTGGCTTCCCATGTATTCATAAATATCGCTTTCTCTTCCTGAAATTACAAATCCATTTGTATAAATATTTCTGCCAGTTGGGGTGCGGAATGCCTCCGAATTCCTAGAAGTAGCGGTGTCCAGCCATATTGTTTCTGTAGTAACACTCTTTCTATCCGAAAAAATAGCTCCAGTTGTTTTATTTTTTTCGTAACTTCTTTGGGTAGATTTAATGTTCCAACTTGGGGAACTACTTGAAAAGCCTGTAGCTTCTCCTAGGACTGTTACTTCCCATTCTCTGTGTTCGGTGAAGCCCCAGCCGGGAAAAGTGGAAATTGTGTAGCCTTTTTTATTAATTGGTATTACACAATGCCTATCACTACCCGGTGGAAACTGAATCGAATCAATAGGTTGCTCTGTACTTGTTTCCTTCTGTCCATCAGGTGCAAGAGTAATCCCTGTACTAATACCAGGCAATGATAGTCCCAATCGAACAGAAGTTTTACCATCTTTATCATTAGCTACATCAACGCTTATACCAAAAGCCGATACACCTAAACTACCGCTTTCATTGCCCTTACCTTTAGCGTTGACCCCGAAGCCGAGTACGTTTACCCCAAACGATACATTCTCTACAGAAATACCTGTTGGTGTGCGCTTAACTTCACCTCCAAAGTTTACTCCAAATCCTTGCTTAATACCTATGTCTACCTCTGCTTTGGCACTTTGCTCCACAGGGTTAATCTCAATACTAACGCCGGGCAAGGGTAATTCCTGCACTCCTACCGCCACATCAGACACCCCTGATATACCGCCAAAAGCTCCAAGCTCGCGAGTACCAGACACCCCGAGCATACCTACCTCTGGAGTCGCAGGTGTAGCCTTGCGCACTGCATCAAATTGTTCGGGTGGAGAGGGACGCCGAGTAGTATCTTTATCAAGGTTGATTGAGCGACTTCTTTTCATCATTGTTAATTAGTAAACGTCTATTTTTATTACTAAAGCTTGATGACAGATAAGCAAGCAAGCTACGCAACAATCAGTATTGTTGTCCCGTTGCGCCATAGACTACCAGAAGATAACCCGGCAGGGGATGTGGGTAAACCGGTCAAACGTAACGAAGCATTACTAAAAACCAAAGGGCCAGTAAATGATTGTGAGTTAGTAGAATTCAAAAAAGCAATTTCAAGCCAAACTAGCCAAACATCATTATTTTCACTTCTTTTCCACCAGCGGTTAGCTGTTGTGAATTCTTGTACCCGATATTTGTTAGCAATAGAAGTACCAAACAAAGTATCGAATTGCTGGAGCATTCCGGCATTACTTGGAAGGTTTAAGTTGGTTACGCCCCCATCCACCCACCTCATTCCCGCATAGCTGCTATAAGCCTGTTCGTTAGCGTCAAGCGCGCCAGCACTACCTGAGCGCGGTTGTAGTCCATAGGTATTTGGGATAGAAGCAAATCCTAGTGTCTGAGGATTTTGCCACGTTCTATCCCCTCGAAGTAAATATCCTTGTTCCCCAATCGCAGCACCTTTTACTAGACCATTGGTTCCACCAACCGTAGCAGTTGCTGCGCCAAACAATCCGAGAAGAGATTCTAGGCTAGCTATCCTAGCGCTTAATTCTTGAAAATCATTGTTTTTTTTTTGAGATATCAATGGTGACTGCAAATTCAATCTCAATAAAATCACTTTGCTTAAGCAAGCCATTTCCGTAATCAATCAATTGAATACCCAAACGTCCTGCATTGGTAAGAATAATCTCAGCTTTTTCTCTCCACACGCCAGTGTTGTTTTTCCGGCTAAGAATCCTCAAACCTATTTTTTGACTATTTAATTCAGCAGTCGTAAACATTGCAAGTTTTTCAGCTTCAGATTCATCGCCCTCATAGTTAGGAAATTTCATCAATTGAAAACTTTTTAAGGAAACATTGCAGAAGCAGGCTTCTCAATACACGGCTGCTTTTTCATCAGTCAGCAAGGGTTCATCGCGGAAATGTACAATTTCTGCAACCGCGTTTGTAGCGGTAGAGGTAAGTGCGATTGAAAACGTGCGAGTTGATAGTGTCATATTTTTAAAAGTAGGGACTTACTTTAGGGACTTACTTTAGATTAAGTCATCACAATGAAGTCAGAAAAGCCATCGCCAAAGCCTTCGACGAAACCTTCTAAAAAATTACCTAACGAAGGATTTTCTTCTGTTATCGTTTCAATCTTATTTTCTACCTGTTGGGCAATAGTCCAACTTTGCCCTTCTTGTAGCCCCCAATTGGCAATTGCTGTATCGATACTGCTAAGGCCGGTTCTGACATTGTTTCTTGCCCATTTTCTGATTTCCATGTAACCCAATTTGGCGGCTAAATTGCGAGCGTATCTGATAAATGTATTTGCCAGTTGACTCAACTCTTCTTGTCACTCCCTTCTTGTTGCGCCCTAATACAAAGGGCTGCTGATGCAGTTATATTGATGTTCATTTTCGGGTTACTTTTCCCGCCACCAAGCATAAATCCAGCAAGCATTCTGCCTGTTGATTCCCCAACAGTGTTAAGGAAGCTGTTATACATACTTTCTAATTCCGCAACTATCGCAGCATCACTTTGCGCCCAGTCAAGGTTGTACAAAGTATTTGTAGTACCGACAATCGCCTGTTGTAATGTCGGTAACATCATCCCTAGGGTGAAGCCGCCAATCTTGATACTT
>NZ_JAEQCI010000046.1:0-91457 GCF_020738565.1 Microcoleus sp. PH2017_12_PCY_D_A
TAGCTAAGATTGTAGGAAGAAACCCGGTTTCTGAACCCCCGCGCACAGATCCCCCGCGCACATCCAAGAAACCTGGTTTCTACGATAATTTAAGCATCGCAGCTAAGATTTACGCAGAAACCCGGTTTCTTTATCGCAGTCAAAGAACCTCAGCCAGCAATAAACTTCATCGCCACACCATTCATGCAGTAGCGTTTACCAGTAGGTGCAGGCCCGTCATCAAATACATGACCCAAATGCCCGCCGCAGCGACGGCAATGCACCTCAATTCTAGTCCCAAACAGCGAATTATCGATCGATGTCGCGATCGCCCCTTTGATCGGATCGTAAAAACTCGGCCAACCAGTACCGCTATCAAATTTAGTTTGCGACGTATAAACTGGCAAATCACACCCAGCACAGGCATAAATTCCCTTCCCGTATTGCTTGTCGAGAATGCTAGTATGAGAGCGTTCAGTAGCGTGTTTTCGCAACACATTAAACTGTGCCGGAGTCAAAAGTTTGCGCCACTCTTCCTCAGTTTTAGCAACTTCAAAAACCTCCTTAGAAGCAGCCATAACATCTGAATTTCCAGGCACACAGGACGATAACCATGCCATGCTTACTGTTGCTATACCCGCTTTCAAAAATAATCGTTTCTTCATGATAGATATTCCACTTTTTGCTAATTAACTACATTATGACTTATATTATATCCGATCGATTAACATAACAAAAATGGTTCGTAGTGCGGACTTTAGTCCGCTCAATTTGCGGACTTCAGTCCGCACTACGAACCTTACTTATTGCGGTAAATCATCGCTCAGAAATACTGTAATCGATCGCCCTATGATACAAATCCTGTGAGGACTTTAATCCCCACAGGACTCACCGCCTTTCAAACATCAACCGCCTAAGCCATAGCCGGAGCACCAACAACCTCACCCTTCAGCATTCGACCAGCAGCATCAAGCAACTGTTCCTCCAAATAAGGCTTAGTGAAATAGCCCTTCGCACCCAAACTGTAAGCCATTTGGCGGTGTCTGTCAGCACCGCGAGAAGTTAGCATCGCGATCGGCAATTCGCACAAAACCGTATCCTTCTGCATCCGAGAAAGTAGTTCCAAACCATCCATTCTCGGCATCTCAATATCGCAGAACACGATATCGCAAGGCAGGCCAGACTTCATCTTTTCCCAAGCTTCCTTACCGTCGCGAGCTTCCTCAACTCGGTAGCCAGCCTTCTCAAAAGTAATCGACAAGAGCGATCGCACCGTAATCGAATCATCCACAATCAACACAGTAGGCTCAGTCTTCTCAACTTCCGCCTCAGCAGCAGCTCGATCGCTCTCATCCCAAAGCGTACCGCCAGCTTCCTTCCGCAGCCTTCCAGTAGCCAAATCGATCAATTCCAGAACATCCGCGATCGCCACAATCCGGCCATCCCCGAGCACCGTAGCACCCGCAATCCCGATCGGCTTCGGCACAGGCCCCTCCAACTGCTTGATCACGATTTCCTGTTCCGTCGAAACCTGATCCACCTGCACCGCCAAGAAATTGCCAGCAGAGCGCAGCACGATCACCGAAATCATGTCATCGTCAGTATTAAACCCGTAAACGCTGCCCCGGCCCAAATGGCGGTTGTAACCCAACAAATCCCGCAGCGGGCGGAACGGCAAAATCGAACCCCGCCACTCAATGCAAGGCAAACCGTCCGCCCCCGTCGTCACCTGATCGCGAGGCACATCGATCATGTCCTCCACCCCGTCCATCGGGAAAGCAATCCTTGCTCGATCGCTAATGCAAGTCAGAGCCTTAGAAATACTCAACACCAGAGGCAAACGGATGGTAAATACTGTACCTTTGCCGATCGTCGAATCAATCCCCACAGTCCCCCGAATTTCGTGCAGCGAGGTCTCTACAACGTTCATACCGACCCCCCGGCCCGCGTACTCCGTCGCCTGTTCCTGAGTGCTGAAACCGGGCATAAACAGCAAATTGTAAACTTCCGAGCGAGACATCCTCTGAGCCTGAGCCGCCGTCAGCAAATTCTGCTTGATCGCCTTCGCCTTCACCTTTTGCGGGTCAATTCCCGCCCCATCGTCAGAAACCGAAACCACCGTTTGATTCCCTTGGTGGAAAGCCCGAATCGTAATCCTGCCCATCGCAGGCTTCCCGGCCGCCAGACGCACCTCCGGCGCTTCGATCCCGTGGGTAATCGCATTGTTCACCAAGTGAGTCATCGGGTCATAAAGCTGATCCACAATCATCTTGTCGATCAAAATATCCTTACCCTCAACCTGCAACTGAGCCTGCTTGCCGCACTTAATCCCAATTTCCCGCACCGCCCGGAACAGCCTGTCCGTCGTCTCCGCAAACGGCTTCATCCGGGCGCGAGTCAAACCTTCTTGCAGTTGAGTCGTGACTTGGCGCAGTTGGCGAGTCACCTGATCCGCCTCATCCACCAAAAACTCAATGTCCGCCGCCGACTCCCGCACCCGCACGATCAGCTCGATAATCTCCTGAGCCAAACTGTGGAAAGGAGTAAACCTGTCCATTTCCTCTGGTCTCCAGGCACTTTCCCCCCGGTTTTGGGGCCCCTCCTCATTGCGCCAAGCCGATCGGTGTCCCTGACGGTTTGCTAGCAAAGCAATCTCCAAAAGACTCCGCTCGTAGAAATCCTGAGTCCGTTGGCTGACATCGCTCAGCAGCGTCACCTGGTGCAGCAAATTGTCCAAAAACTGCCGCATCCGTTCTTGGTCTTGCTCCAAACTGTTGCGGTTGACTACCAGTTCGCCCATCAAGTTGCTGAGGTTGTCCAGTTGCTTGACCGGTACGCGCATGGTTTGGTCGCCGAACCCGCCCGCGCGGGGATTCCGCCTGGGTCTGTTGTTGACCGCCGACTGTCCGATATTGGTTTCGCCTTGACGGCCGCTGTCCTTTGGATCTTCCAGCAGTTTTTCTAAGTCGCCAAATTCGTCGTCGCTCTCCGCAGCAGGAGGGGGTGGAGCTTTGCGGGCAGTTTTCGCCGGTGCTGGAATTTCCGGCATAGTTGCGCTCTCGCTCAGCAGATCTTCGAGATCGGAGAAAACTTCCGTCGTTACCGGACTTGGATTTGCACCCCCAGAGGCGGCCATTGCCACCCCAGCACCGCCTGCGATTAACAGCGCTTCTAAATCGTCAAAATTGCCTTCGGAATCCTCAGTGCCTGATTGAATGTCGCTAAAAAAGTCCGCCAGCGACTCATCTTCCAACTCCGCAGCACCGGCTTCGCTCGATTCTTCGTCATCGTCGCCAAAGCCCGTCAGTTCCGAAGTCACCAGAGGTCCAGCATCTAGCGAATCCAACAAGTCATCAAAAGCATCCAACTCTTCGGTATTGAGAGTCGCCCCGGTTTCGAGAGCAGCCAGCAAATCAGCATCGCCGTCAAACATACCATCGAGAGATTCTGCCGACAGCGCCTCTAAATCGCCAGCCGAAAAATCGGTTTCCAGCGCGGCAAACAAATCATCTTCCTCCTCGGATTCACTAGCGGCATCTGTTTGGGTTCGATCGAACAAATCCGCACCTTCAGACTCGAACAAACCCTCAGCAACTTCGGCCGACAACTCCTGCAAATCAAAATCAGCTTCGGCATCCACCGACGCAGGAGGCGCTTCGCCAAACATATCCTCCAACAAATCGAAACTGCCCTCATCAGACTCGGCACTGGCAATTTCTGGATCGGGACGATCGGACAATACTCCAAATTCAACCGCCGCCAAATCTGCCAAGCCTGCCTCCGAAACAGTCGCCTCCGAGTCCGAGAACAAACTCGCCAAGTCGCCCTCATCCGCAGCCGTACCAGCACTGGGCAATGGAGAATCCACATTTAAATTCAACCAATCCCCATCGACTTCTTCTGGCGAATCTTCCCCGTCATACTCAGTACCCGTAGGTACAGAACCGAACAGATCTGCCAAATCCGCCGCCTCTCGGGAAGGAACCGCCGGACGATCGCGCCCAGCCTCCTCATCCTCAGAAATCGAGTCCGAGGTAATATCCCCAAACAGCGCATCTAAATCTGTATCCTCCAGATCCAGGTTGGTTGATTGTGCAGACTCGTCTTCCAGGCCAAAAGCATCTTCTAGCCAATCTCCATCCGCAGAAATATCTAAATCAGAATCAGAATCAGAATTTGATGTCATGTTAACGCTGCCACTTTCCTCATTTGGTGTGCTGCCAGTAGCTGAAGATCGATGGCCCCTGCTCTCCCCACCTTCACCTTCAGAAGAAAGGAAATCAGAAGTAATGCTCAACAGCTCGCTGAAATCCGAGTCTTCCTCCACCTCAGAGAGCAACTCGAAATCATCTATTTCGGCTACAGCCGGTTTTTCTGCATCCCCTGAATCATTGCCACCACCTGCGGCATCCAAAAATTCTGCGTCGAAAGCATCAGGGTTGAGAGCATACTCCTCGGAGACTGCCGGCACAGCCGCTTCCTCAGATGAACCTAAATTGCCGAACAAGTTATCCAAATCAGCATCTGCCGTCACAACAGAAGTTTGGGCCGCCACTTCGTCCAAAAGCGTACCGAGAGCATCTTCATCAGCTTGCCTCCTGGTAATGCCCGCCCTGCCCTCTCCCCGATCCAAACCTTGCCTGTTACCAGTTTCAAGCTGTTTGCGAGTTGGCGGCTGCTTCAAACCCGCATTTTCCCGATCGGCTGCCACCGCCGAACCATCAGCCTCGCCTCCAAACAGCAAATCGTCCCCAAACAAACTCGTGAGGTCCTCCAAAGGATGCGCCGCATTCGTTTCCGAATTTTCCTCACCGTATTCGTCAAACAACAAATCAGTAAAATCGCCGGAATTGTCATCATCGTCTAATTCCATGATTCCCCCCGTCGGCATCCTAGAAGCAGATTGTACGTAGTCGAGATCTTCTTCTTCTTCCCAAGCGCCGTCGAGATCCGGAGATTCGCCTTCAAACAAGTCTGCTAAGGTGTTGAGTTCGGCCGCCCCCACTTCCGGGCCCGTGCGCGTCGAGATTCTAAAAGAACCAGTCTCTACATCTGATTCTCCGAAGCTCGGGGAAGTGTCCAACGGCGATCGACCTCCGGCGTAATCGTCGCTCTCGTCGCCGTCGAGTTGCTCGAACAGCTCGTCTATGCTCAGCCCTGAAATAGTTGGCTGCAACTTGTTCAATCCATCCGGGGAATCGCCGCCCAAAGCCAGATCCCAGGCTGCATCTTCAACAGAAACCGCCTTTGAACCCAACGTACCCGGTTGAGCGAAGGCCAGCAAGTCTTCAAAATCTGTTTCGGGAACCACAGCCACGGGTATCAGGGCCAGAAGTTTGGCACTGGGTGCGATCGACCCAGAATTACCCGAAAGTACCTGTTCTTGCGCTTGTTTGATGTCTTTGATGACCGTTGGGGCTAAGGTGCGGTAGGTATTTTCTGGGTTGGCGATCGCCTTTTCTACCGCAGCGATCAATTCTATCCACTCGGGCAGTTCAAAGTCCTCCCCCGCCATTTTCAAGTTCCGACAAATATTCCTAAGTTGTCGCCTGCTCTCAGAGCCCTCAGGCTGTTTGAACTCTTGCAGCATTTCCCGCATCCTCGCCGGCACATCCGAGTCAAATACCAGGTGCAGCGCGCTTTCTTCCGTTGCTGTGACATCAGATGCGTAACCTGAATCCGACTCCGCAAAACTCACTGATGAGTTAAACGCCCCGGCTCCCATTCGGGCCATAACTGCTTGTGGTACTGGCAGCGGGCTGCTCTCGTCATCGTTAACGCAGTGTCCGACAAGTCCTCCCAAGTGCCCGTTAAGTTCTTCAAATACAGGTTCTAATTCTCGAACCATCTGCTCTCCCAATTCCTCTGTCAGCCCAAAAGGCCCCGACAGTTGCTCTAACAGCCCTTGCAACGTGTCAAAAATTCGCAAAAACAGCGACTCTAGCTGTTGGTCAACTTTAACGCTGCACTCTTTTAAAATTTTAAAACTATCTTCCAGTCGGTGAGATGTTTGCTGAATGCTCGTCAGGCCTAGCATTGCGGCTCCTCCTTTGACAGAGTGAGCAGCCCTAAATACTTCGTTAACCAGTTCTGGGTCTTCGATCGTCGCTTGCAGGTTCAGCAACCCTTGCTCGATCGTATTGAGGTGGTCTTTTGCCTCCTCAATAAAGTAGCCCATAATCCTCTGTTGTTGTTCCGGCAGCATAGTTTTATTCCTGATTTTAAGCGTTATTGTATTGGGTCTATTTTAGTATTCTTAGAGAATGTCTCTGTAAATCTCTCCCCTTGACAACAGAATAATCTGACTGCGAGATATTGCAAATCTCCTAGCTATTTCTGCTTTCGAGATCCCCTCACCTAAAAGATAGCGAATCTGCTGCACCTGTTCGGGTTTTAGCTTGCGGGTAGGACATATCTTGCCCTGAACGAAAGGAAAGCGGTTTTTTTCTATAGAATCGCGGGAGTTATCGGCGGGAGTTCCTTCCCACAAATGATCGGGGTTGACACAACCGCGATCGTCGCAACTGTGACACGCAAAATAACCAGGTTTTACAGGTCGTCCCAGTTTGTGTTCCAGTACCAATCTGTGAGCGTAGAAACTTTTAGTTTTGCCATTAATTTTAGTACCCTTAATGGCGTAACCATCACTTCTTTTAGCCAAGATACAAATCATGCAGCCATTCGGCTGTATTTCGGCCCTAATACCGGGAATTATTTCTACGCCTCGCAGTTGTTTTTGAGGTTTAGGAGCAGATGTGCTTCCTACATCTTTAACCCGTCCTTTTCTAAACCTATCTTGAGAATTTTCCAGTCTAGATCCTTCCCATAAATGGTTGGGATTAATGCAGTTACGAACATCACAAGTATGGCAACAAAAGTATTCGGATCTAATCGGACGACCTAAAATATTTTCTAATACCAAACGATGAACAGTAAGCGTTTTCCATTCACCGTTAATCCGAACTCTTTTGTTGGAATAGCCACTGCTAGATCTGGTTAAAGTAGAGATAATACAGCCCGTCGGCTGAATCTCACCAAATATCCCAGGAATAACCTCTACTATGTTATCGTTCATCTGTACAACTCCTAGTTTGTTTAGGTGCTGAATTGGCATCCCCGCAGCGGTTTTAAGGCTGCGAGGTTGCTTTTTGTTTGCCATCATTGCCACACTAACGTGCTTGTAAATCAGGAAGTAAGAAAAGCATTAAACAATCAATTATTGTCTTTCTGCTGTTTCTACTCGGAACCTTTCCACCGATGTCAAAAGGTCGCGAGCAACGCCTACCAAATTTTGCAAAGCACCCGAAACTCGCTGCGCTTCTTGGGACGTTTCCTGAGCAGTTAGCTCGACAGCCTGCATCACAGCGGCCACCGAACGAGCTGTTTCATTCTGTTCTACAGTGTCCGCAGTAATCGATCGCACTAACACGTCAATGCGATTGGTAACTTGAATGATATCTTCAAGCGATCGCTTCGCCTGTTCTGCCAATCTTGTCCCCTCAATCACCTGCTGCGTCCCTTCTTCCATCGCCGTCATTACCGCGCCGGTTTCACTTTGAATTTGCATCACGATCTGTTCGATTTCTTTCAAAGATTTCGCCGATCGATCTGCCAACTGTCGCACCTCATCCGCCACGATCGCAAAACCCCTACCCGACTCCCCAGCTCTCGCCGCCTCAATACTAGCGTTAAGAGCCAACAAATTCGTCCGAGAGGCGATCGCCGCAATCAAACCCACAATCTTAGAAATTTCTTGAGAAGCTTCCGCCAACCTCTTGACTTTTCTCGTGGTTTCTGCTACAGTTTCTCGAATTTCCAAAATCCCGGCCACCGTCCGCTCCACAGCCTCGCCCCCTTTCAGAGCCGTTGCCGCCGCGCCCCGAGCCACTTCTTCCGCCTCTCTAGCACTCTCTGCGACCCGCTGAATCGCATCAGTGAGGACTTGCACCGAATTCAGCGTCGCCGCCAGTTCCTCAGCCTGCCGCAGCGCGTCAGAAGACAAATCGCCCGCAAACTTGGCACTATCCGTAGCGCCTTTGCTAACCTCCCGAGCCGCCTGCTTCACCTGATGGACGATTTCGCGCAGGTTTTGAATTGTCAAGTTAAACGAGTCAGCAACAGCGCCCAAAACGTCTGCCGTCACTTCCGCCGTCACCGTCAAGTCACCCCGAGCCGCTCCTTCCACGTCATCTAGCAAGCGAATCACTTGGCGCTGCAAATCTTCTTTTGCCTGTTCCTGCTCGTCAGACTTGCGTCTGGTATCGCTAATCGTAGTTTGGATCACCTTCGCCATGTGGTTGAATTTAGCAGCCATTTTGCCAAATTCATCTTCCGAGTAAATCGTAGCCCGAGCGTCCAAAGTTCCTTGAGATACAGCATCGAACTGAGCTTGCAAATTGTCCGAAGACTTGCGTACCTGCTTGGCGATCAACTGCCCGATGCCCCAAGAAGTCAAAAAGCTCGTAAAGCCTGCCGCTGCCGTCATTACCCAGCCTGTTTGGCGCAGGTAAACGATCGCCTCCGGCTTGTCTTGCTTCAGAGCTTGATAGGAAGCAATGTTCGTCACGAAAGCCACAGCTACCAGAGAAACCAATCCGGCCCCGATCGCCGTGTACAACTGTTTGGTAAACAGAGGGGCATTTTCCAAGAAAGCCAGTCCGCCCTGTTCTACAGTCACCGAAGTATCGATCGCTTCAGTGTCTGTGGGAGCAAAAGTCGGCACCGACGCATCAGCAGGGCCGGAAATGCTAAAAATTTCGTCGTCTCGAATTGCCGAGCCGTCGCTGTTGTCAAAGTCCAGACCGCTGCCGCTCGTACCCATCATGCCGCTGGTCGAGTTGCCAAAATTGGTGTTACCTCTCAGGATCGAACTGTTCGCATCTTCTGAGATATCAAAATCCGGCAAATTGCCCAAATCGTCAAAATCGTCAAATTCGTCTAAAAAGCCGCTGTGTTCTTGAGTGTTCCCTGTTTTTGACGACCAGTCGCTGCTGTTCTTGGTTGCAGCCCCGAAAGCAGTGGCTTGCTCGTTTTCATCCAGAGAGAAAGAATCGCTAAAAGCGTCGTCATCAAAAGCATCTAACTCAAAGCTGTCTATGGAGCCAAATGCCGGTGGTTCCGAGTCGCCGTAACCGTTTCTGTTAGAGTTCGATCGATCGGCCGAATTAAATTGTCCCCGGCTCGACCTTGACGAGTGAGAATTGGGGACAGCACCTCCCATCAACAGCGTTTCGTCTTCCGCCAGCGAATAATTTGACGAGTATTCCGAGTCAATATTCGGCTGCTTGCTTTGCGATCGAGAAGACCCAAAACCCGAGGACATCGGCTGAGCAAAAGGGTCTGCCTCTTCTGACAGGGGTGGCTTCTGACCTTGATTTTGCCCGGTCACGGGCGGGGATTGATAGTCGTAATCGTCATCATTCAAGTCAAGTTCGTCTGGCAAATCGAGCGGTGCAAAAGGTTCGCCAAAATTGTCAGACGGCCCGGTGGGGGAGTCTAATTGCTGCGAGTCGAAGGAATTCCCGCTTTGGGAACCAGCAAAACTTTGACCGTTGAGTACCTGAGTTGGAGCTTCTGAAAACAACTCTCCTGAATAAGGCGCCTTGGAACCAGAAACTTTGCTATCAGAGAAGTCACCAGCCTCAAACCCAGGGTCATCTAGGCCAAAAGGATCTCCCAAATCCGAGCCGAATTCGTCCATGTCTAGCGGCTCGGACGCATCAGCATAAGCTGCCATTGCGCCGCTGTCCCCA
Source organism: Microcoleus sp. PH2017_12_PCY_D_A (assembly GCF_020738565.1). Classification (NCBI taxonomy): domain Bacteria; kingdom Bacillati; phylum Cyanobacteriota; class Cyanophyceae; order Oscillatoriales; family Microcoleaceae; genus Microcoleus; species Microcoleus sp. PH2017_12_PCY_D_A. The sequence goes on from NZ_JAEQCI010000046.1 coordinate 9,732, forward strand.
GCAAAGGGGTTACTTAAATCTTCGACAGAGGTTGCAGCACTGCTGTCTTGTGGTTCCCACTCCAACCCGCTCATGCCCAAATCTGCCAAGTCCTCGTTTTCCATATCCTGCGGCGATTGACTCCCATAGGACACGGATGGGGAATTTCCTTGGAAAAGTGCTAAATCCGGGTCTTCCAACCCTTCTTCCAGAGACAAGTCTGGGTAGAATTCCAATTCAGTTTCCGCAGACAAAGCCTCGAAACTTTCCGTGTGCAGTTCTCCGGATAAAAATTGGTCTGTGTGGCTAATACCGCCGTGAGCGTGTTCGACCAAACTCGGGTCGTCACTCAGGCTCAGCACCACCATGTACTGTTCCCGTGCCACCTCATACTGTTGCAGTCCGTAGCAGTAGATGTGCCCGCACAGCAGCCTAGCGCTCGGGTCTTCCGGGAAATCTTCTACTAATTGATAAACTAGGGCCGCGGCTTCTGAATAGTTGCCATCCATGTAGGCCGCTTCTGCCCGTTGGTAGTCCTGCTGAAAGTTGGTACTTGTTGCCATTTGCCGCCCTCTTTTGATTTTAGATTTTAGATTTGAGATTTTAGATTTTTATCTTGCTGGAATGTTTAGATGCGTGCCTCAAGTCCTGTGACTGTTGATAGTTAGACCCCAATCGAAAATCGCAAATCGCAAATCTAAAATCGATTTCACGCTGCCCACCGCGCAGAGCGCAGAATTTTCACTTGATCTAGCAGTCGGAGCACTTTAGTCGCTGGTGCACCTAACATCCATTCTCCCCTCAGAAATGGAATCATGCCGTCTGGTGCATTGTTCTGAGAGTGCAGTTGGTCTACGTCGAGCCAGTCCATCCCCACAATTCGATCGACTGCCAGCCCCAAAATCGTGTCTTGGTCTTCCACAGCCACGATCGGGATTTCGGGTCGATCGGTGTTCAGAGGTGTTTGGTCTCCCAGAAATTGGCCCAGATCGGCCACCCAAATCACTCGCCCTCTCATGTTTAGCGTACCTAAAAGCAAAGAGGAAACGTTAGGAATCGGTGTCATTCGGTCTGGGGAGGGGGATAGCACCTCTCTAATCCCTGTCGCCGGCAGTGCGAACTCGTTCCCCGAAGGAACGTAGAACCGCAGGTGCAGCTCGCCTTCGGGAGTTTCTAGTTCTTGGAATTCCGGAGCCTGATCTATGCCTTGTCCTGGTAATATAAAGTCTGGGCCGCCACTAATCATAATTCTTCTCTCTGGGAAACCCACATCGTACCCGTACTCAAGTCGGTGTTGGGAGGAAAATGGGAGTTCGGTCTCTGAAACATAACTATAACCGTCCTTTTTGTAAATGTGTTGGCAGTATTTATGACTAATTCCTTGCGCCAATCCTGCTGGGGTTGAGACCTAAAAACTTCCACTGGTGCAGGTTGCCTTTTTTCTACATAATTCCCTATTTTGTTGCTGCTATTAACTATCTGATACTTTTACCCTGAAGATTCGGATAATTTTAGACTTCCTGCTAGATGCTAAGTACAACACGAGGGAGCTCGGACATTAGCGATCGATATTTTATCCCACAAAGCTTTCCCCAAAATCTTTACAACCGGGGAATCTCTAGAAATTTCATACCCACAGTCAGGAAACTTACAATTTGGGCAACCACCCAATTTTAAGTATAATTTTTCCCACGGCACGAATGTTTTAGAGGTGGGTTCGTCTTTGCTCCCAACTAACTTGGAACCGTCAAGGCAACACAAGTTTTGTAAGGTTTTCCTGGATTTTTGCCAGCCAAATTCATCATTGATGTCGCCGTTTTACTCCTTAAAATGCGATTTTTTTGAATTACTCTTTTATACATCTCAAATGTCGGAAAAAATATAAAATCGTAAGTTGTGGCAAAAGCAGAAGCAATTTGTTTGTCACATTCCCAACCTAAATCATGAATCCTGGTTTTGAATGCTGCCAGCGTTCTAGGGATGCACCATTTAGGAATTAAACCTGATGTTTTTAGCACCATTTTTAAGCCTGGCTTTTCTCCACTATTGCTGATTCTGCTAAAACCTTGATGTTCGTCTAGGTAAGCAATTGAAATGTTGTAAACTTTGCGAACAGCGCTCACCCACTTTTTCCGGATTACCCCTAATTTATGGCACGGGTAAACTTGGTAACTAACGGTCTTGGCATACTTGCTGTTGGTATTTTCTGAGTCTGACACCCAGGCTGCAACTAAAGATGTGGATGATGGCGAGGACATCTTCAACGATTTCTCATTGTGGGCTAAAGTCGCCCGATTTGAGAAGCAATATCTCAGTTTTTGCGGGCGGGTTCGGACATGAGATAAGATTGAATCCCAACCTGCACCAACCAGCTTTGCGGGCAATGACAACCAACCCGACTTCTTTTGACAAAACGGATTCCAGTTTGGTTGGAAGGTCTTTTCTTGTGAATTTGAGTCCTGAGCCGATTTCGGTTTAGCCATAAAGCCAGTGTTTGCTTTACCGGGGAAATTTAACAGAAGATGTCTTGTATGTCCAGATAGTTCAGTCTGTTTGAAATTTGAGCTTCAAGGAGTCGTTGCTGTGCCCATCTGTTTTGGCGATCGGCTGCAAGTGGAGAACAAGTATATTATATTTGCACTTTGAGCGACTTCGGCCCCTTCGCGATCGAGAAATTGCACTGAGTTTGACAGACGCCGGACGGCGGGCGCGCGAATTTATACATTCTAGTTGATGGTGCGATCGCCCGCAGCAAAGAGCTTTCTGTCTCTGAATGTCGAGACTGCGCTGGCATCCTCGGCTACAAAAAAGCTGGAATCATGCCACCGGTGCGGAATTTATTTTGCTTCTAATTCGTCTTCTAGCTTAGACCCTAATAATTTTTCCGAGAGATTGGCCTCAGGATAGCCCGGCCCTACATATTTTTCTACCAGCATTAATAACTCGCTTTCGCCAAAAGGTTTGGTGAAGTAGTCAGTCGCCCCCGCCATGCGGGCTTTAACGCGATCGATAAATCCGTCGATCCCTGTCAGCATGACGATCGGCGTGTGCCGGAAAGCGCTAGAATTTCGCAGCATCGCGCAAATTTCGTAACCGTCGAGTTCGGGCATGGCGATGTCGCACAAAATTAAATCGGGTTTGAGTTTAAAAACCAAACTCAGGGCTTCGAGGGGACTGCTGATGCCAGTAGCTTCGTAACCTTGTTCGTTTAAAATTGACTCAACTGTTTTGCGAATCACATTGTCATCGTCTATACAGACAACTCTCTTGACCTTGGTTTCTGGAGACGACCACCCCCCCCTATTGTTGGCCGGGGCAACAGAGGGCTCATAAAATACTTGCACCAATCCCTGCTGCACGAAGGGGTAAATTGCCTTAGCGACAGTCAGCACGTCTCGGTTGAGGTAGCGCGCCATTTGGCGGATCGAAGTGTGACCGTCGGCCCAGCGTCTGAGAGTATTAAAGGTATTGGCAGGCAGGGCGACTCGGAGCTCGGCGGGATCTGAAATCATCGGGCATTGGTTGGGCGACTGAATGTGAGGGTGAAACTGCTTCCACTGCTGCACCTGTTGGACAATCTTCGCCAGCAGCGAGCTAATTTCTAAGCTGGTGAGTTGAGGAGCCAATGCTGAGCCCATTTCAAAAGTGAAGGAACCCTGGTGGAGGCTGAGCAAGTCAAACAGGGTTTCGTGGATCATGCTGTGGATGATGTTGCGCCCTTGAGCTGGGGTGAGGATGTGGTTTTCTAGCAGCGCCCACAGGTAGCCGTATTCTGGGGCATTGGTAGATGCCATATAGGGAAGTTGGATTTTGTCGAGGGCAGTGTCTGCTTTGTAGCGGCGCAGGTAGTCGCGCAAGCGAAACAAACTGCCCGCACTCTGGGTAGCGTAAATAACCTGACCGTTGAAGCAGAAGACATACCAGGATTGTCCTGCACCGGAGCGCTGGGTAGGTAGATTACCCGAGCTGCCGGTGAAGCTGTAGGCCTCTACGAACAGTTCTCCGGTGCGCTGACCTAACTCAATTAATTGCAGGATGCTGCGGATGTCAATTTCACTCAAATTTCCCTGCATGCAGCTAAAGTATCCTCCTTAAAACCGTTGGCGTCTGAAATTAGAAAGACTGTGCGATCGCGCTTATATTAACTTTAGTTTCTGTCAAGAATTTACGGGTTCGATGCCACTGGCACAATTAGGAATTGACGAAAGGGCGATTTTCTCTTGTTGACATACTCCCCAGCTATGGAGGCCTGGGGATTTTGAGCTTCGGGCAGCAATTTCAGGCATCAGCCTGTCTAGAATTAAGTCTTACAAGCCGCTTATAAAAACCTAGGCAAACCTAGGTAAACTCTGCGGTATAAGTTTGAAACATTCTTTCTTAGCGCTTTACGCTTCCTCAGTATCGAGGTTGACCAAGAAACGACCGTTAGAAACACGCTTGATAATCACAACGACGTGATATCATAGCGGAACGTTTGATTTTTTTATTCAGTTTGTTCCACTCGCTCCAAACGTGCTTTTCTGAATTCACTTCAGAATAGGCGGTTAAGGAGCAAGGTATTTTTTCACTTAACTTGCTTGCCCTACGAGCAATTACCAGTGCAGCCGCTTCGTCACTAGCTAAGCCATACATTCTCAGGTATTTCACCAAGCTGATAATGCTTGAATAAGCTGGATTGACCGTTGTCAACTCAATCCCACGATTCGACAAAATAGAACTGAGTTGTTTATAAAACTCACTATACGCCCAACCCGACAACATTCGAGCATACTTTCTACCTTTCTCTCCCAGCGATTGCTTTTTTGTTGAGAAATCAAGTTCTTCACAAACCACAGGACATTCAAATTCTGTGGCTTTTGCAGCTAGTTGCAGACAAGCATCAACAATTTGAGCCTGTTGCTTGCCGGAGGGTAAACCTATCTGCAATGGGATCTGCCCTTTGGCTTTGAGATTCCCTTCAGAATCGACATACACCCACCCAATAGAACCGGGATTTATGTCGATACCAATGCAACCGTACATTCTCTCTCTCGAAACCTGCTTCGCGGGATTTGGGGTAAACTGCACGGCAGTAACCCACTTTCCATTCTTGCGATAGAAATGCCAGGTTTTAGCACCGCATTCTGGCAGTCTGTTGATGTTGCGGCTGAAATCACCAACAAGAGAGGACACAGTTTTTCCAAATCGTGACTCTAAGCATTTGGGGACTCTAAAAGTTATTTTATCCCCATTCCACTGGCAGACTTGATTGCCAAAAGACTCATCCTTAGAGCCGACAACAAAAATATCCCTCATCGGGATGAAGACTTTGACTGGCGAAAGCCTTAAATGTTCTACTCTGTTAATTAACCCAGTCAGTTTACGCTTTTTGTTGTGAATTTGAAAGCGCAAATTCTGCCAGTTTGTGGATTTATATTGAAGTGAGCAGGCTAGGGGAAAATTGCAACCTGTTTTTGATTTCTGCCATTTTTTCTTGGCATAGAACTTACGAGCTAATACCAACTTGCGTTCGGCTTTCTTGAGCCACGCACCAATAGATTTAATTTTTCCTTCAAGAGCTTTTAGATGTAAAATCCTGTGTTCTTTAGCACCATCTACACGACCCTTGGCAGAACTGATTACACCATTGGCGTGGCGCTTATTGATGCCGTAGGTTTGCTGTAAATGCGTGTTCCAATCTGATTTCTTGAACTCTGTGCCTAAAAGTAAGTGGTCAACTGTTTCAATGCTTGCAGCCCTAAAAATTGGGGCGTAAGCTTCTAAGAACATCTCGAAATCTGTAAATCCTAGTTCGTTGAGTTCGTGTACTGGTGTGGGCAAGCCTTTGCAATAAGTTAGGGTAGCCATTGATTCGACCTCTCAATGTGTTTATCTCTTCGTATGTTAACAGCTTTAAAGCTCTGCTAACTCGCCAATACTCATCAATCTATCCATTGGCTTACCGAGAATCTAACTACTAAATCCTGGGTAAATCTAGGTAAATTGTTAACAGTCATCACCCCGGCATTGGTGCGTGGGGTTTATGACACACACAATTGTCTGGGCTTTTCGATCGTCGTCCAACGCTGGCAGGGACGACTGGTTCAAGTCTTCGACCGCCAAAATTTTGACGTTTACCTTGCGCTGTGCGTCCTTGCGGTTGGGTTCTGTCTTAAAGCATTGACCTTTTTGCTCAAGAGTAGATCTCGATGACAGGCTCGCGTGATTCCACTATTCTAAGGCAGTGCGGTTCAAATCCCTAGTCCGCCTGCGGAGAAGACGCGGTTTGGGCAATTAAAGGACGAGATGGCGATCGACCCTCACCGAAAGCCTGATACAATCAATGAAAGTTTTTGACTGACTGATCTTTTTCGGCTTTGGGCTATGGCAGTCCCCCCAGTTTTGCTAGTCTTGAATCAAGCGGCATTGATACTGCTCTCCCATTGGTTCAGAAAGCAGGCGGCGGCAGTGCTTTCTAGACGCAGTGCGAGAGAAGCAGTGCTGTCGGCGAGTGCTGAAGACAGTTGGAAAAGGATGCTATTCCCGATCGGGCAAACGACACCAAAGAGAGGACTATTAGTGTGCTGTATCTAGCAGAAGTACAAAAACAGAGAAGCGGCTTTGGTCTCGGTGGCGGTAAGGCTGAACTGAAACTGCTAGCTTGTCAGCGGGGCGAACACAACTGGAGCGCCGTACCAGGCGATGACTCGATCCCAGTTGAGGAAGCTAATAAGTTTAACGACGGCACGCTGGTGCTGGTGGAGTTGAGCGCTAACAAGCAAGTGCAGCGGATTCAGGAGGCTGCCCGCCAGTTGGTGAGCATTCTGCAAAATTTCTCCCGCTTGCAGGACAAGTTTAAGGATAAGGAAGAGGAAATTGAGCAGTGGAAGGCTTCTCTGACGTTTTCGAGTCAGGAACTCAATCGCCGGGAAATGGAAATGCAAGCCCGCGAAGAGCAGTTGGCTCAAATGGAGGAGGAGTTGGAGCGCCTGGAGGCTCAACGCTCGGAAATTGAAAATACTCGGGATGAAGCTAACCGACTGCGAGAAGAGGTCGATCGCAGCCGCACGGAAATGGAGACGGCTTGGGAACAGTTGCGGGGCGAACAGCAGCAGGTTGCCCAGCAGCAGTCTCAGGCTTCTCAGGGGGCGGTGGTTGACGAGGAACAGGCACGGAGGATTCAGGAGTTGATGAACAAGCTGGGAGGAGCAATTTCTGCAGCCCTTGGAGTTCGGGAACAACTCAATCAGTCTTTTGGTGTTGTGGGCGCTCAGCAGGCAATTCTGGATTTGCACTGGCAACAGTTGGAGCAAAAACGCACAAACGCTCAGCAACAGCAGGAAGAGGTCGATCGACTTGGGCAGAGCCTCCAAAGCCGCTGGCAGGAGTGGTATCAATCCCAAGATGCTTTGGCCGGGGCTCGGGCCCAACTCAAAGGGCAGCAATGTACCCTCAGCGCTAAGCAGGAACAGGCTCAGTCTATGTCTGTGCAGGTGAAGGCTGTTGAGAATATGTACCAGCAAATCTCCGGGTTGGCGTCTGGTTCGGGTGCTGGGGCTGTGGAGCAGGTAGTAGATGTGTCTGCTCTGGAGCAGATGCCGGTTGAGGAATTACAGGGGCTGGTGCAACACCTGCAAGAGGATTTGGAAAAGGTGTTCCGGTTTGTTAACGATCAAGAGGAGGAGTTGACTCTCCAGCGGGAAACAATCGAGGAGTTGCAAGCCAAAATTCAAGCGGCTTCCGAGTACGATCGCATGGCTTTGGAAAATGAAATGGCCGATGAACTCGAAAGTTATCAGATGTTGAATGAAACTTTGGTGGGACAGCGCCTCCGCTTGCAGGAACGGGAAAATGTTTTGAAGCAGCATCAGGCGGTGCTGTGGCGTCGCTTGGGTACTGCTAATCCTCAAAAAACAGAGCCCGGAGATATTGATTTGGGGCCGATCGTCTCACAGCTCAATACTCAACGCCAGCAGCAAAGCCAAGAATTGCAACGGCTGGAAACGGAAATTCAGCAGGTGCGGGATTCCATATCTCAAATTGAGGGAAATGTCAACCGTCAAAATGGGGAAAGTGAAGCGAAACGCAATGAACTTAAGCAGTTAGAGCAGAATTTGTTCAACCAGAAAGGTGCTGTGGCGGAACTCTGGGGCCGGGTGAATGTTTATCAAGAAATGTTGCAACCGGTGCAGGACAATTTGAGCGGGCTGCGCCAAAAGCTGGAAGCGGTGGGGGGAGAACTCGATCGCGTGCAGCAGACTGGAGAGCAGCAAGATCGGGTTGTTTCGGATCTGCGCCAAGCTCTTTCGAGTTTTCTGCCAAACGCCTAAAGTTAAAGATCGATCGCGATCCAAGGGTTTTCAACTCGGGCGATCGCTCCTCCAGGAAATGGATCGGTTTGCGATCGGTTGGGCGCTGCGATTAAGCTGGTGAGTTTTTCTACGCTGTCAAAACTGGGTGCACAGGGCAATATTTGCTGCAATACCTGCCGCATTGCCCGCCGTTGCAATGCTAGGGGTGCTGCTCGCAAAATTGGGCGATTTAACTTGACGGGGAGTTGAATTTTCACCTGCGGGTTGTCTGCAATTGGAGAGATGGCTCGCTGTAGCAATGCACTGGCTGCAATCTCGATATATTCGACATCGGCGCGCAGGAGTTCGGCTGTTTGGGCGAGGGCTGTCGATGCTCTTGGGTTGAAATGAGTTTCTAAATAAGGCAATAATTGCGATCGAATTCGGTTGCGGGCATATTGCAAGTCTTGATTGGTAGAATCTTCCCAAATTGGTAGCTTTTGCTCTTGACAAAATTGACCTGTTTGCGATCGGGTTATTTCGAGCAAAGGACGAACTAAGTATATTGTCGATTGTGGATTTTCCTCAGAATCCCCCAATCGCAAATCGGCAACGGGGCGCGTCCAAGTCAGGGCGGAAAGTCCGTCGGCGCCGCTACCGCGAATTAGGTTGTAGAGGAGTGTTTCCGCGCGATCGCTGGCTGTGTGGCCTGTCACAATGTAGGGGTAGTTGCGGGCGATCGCAACTTCGGTTAAAGCTTGATACCGCCACTGTCTGGCCGCTGCTTCGGTTTTAGGGATGTCCGGTGCCGTTTGCAAATAGTAGGATATTCCGAAATTTTTAGCTAAATTTTCTACATGATTTGCATTCTTTTGGGAATCAGAACGCCAGCAGTGATCGCAGTGAGCAATGGCTAGATTCCACCCCCATTTGGGCTGCAAATCGAGCAGTAATTTGAGCGTGCACAGAGAATCTTGCCCGCCGGATACTGCTACTAACAATCGCTGATTTGAGGGCAAAATTTGTCGTTGCAGCAGTGTCCGGTGCAGTTGAGCGTGGAGGTGCGTCCAATTGGCAGATTCAGGCATTACAGTTCATAGTTGTCAGTTGACAGTTGACAGTTGACAGTTGACAGTTGATACCAAATCCAGGTTTCCGATACCCTTGATGAACCAGTCGGCCTTACTGCCGACTTTGTTTGTATAGCAGCGGTTTCAACCGCCGAATGATAACGGGGATATCTAACCCCGATTTGGTATGACAAGTAGTCGTAGGGTGTGTCGCCAGAGAGCGTACCCAACAAAAGACAGAAAATCTTACAGCGACGCACCACCGACAATATTTGAGCAGACAAACTCAACTAAGAATGTTGCAGCAAGGATTTTTTAAATTGGTATCAGTTGTCAGTTGTATGAAGGATGCAATCATAAACTCCTCAACTCAAAACTCTGAACTTAAAATTTAAAAATCTTCCTCCTTTTCCTATCCCGTAAGTAGCAGCTTAGCTCCACATTCCTCGACTGTGGGGATTGCTGTCTGGATACCTAGAAACCGGAAAATCATTACTGATTTCTGTTGAATCGCTGACATCTAATGGCTCATTTGTATCAATTTGCTCAGACTCTGAGCTATCTTCGGCGTTGTTTTGAGCGGTGTCTGATTCTTCCGGGGCGGCGGGAAGGGCTTTTTGTTCTTTGACTTCAGGTTCGATCGGAACGAACTCCAGGCGCAATCTAACTTTTCCTTGTGTCCAGCCTTTTCCTGAACTTAAAAGCTCGCAATCCATCCCGTCTGACAATAATCTTTCTTCTAGCAATCTTGAATTCAGAATGGTCATATATTCGTTGACTTTGAACGTACATTGATACATCAAAGTGCTGGTAGGAGCCGACAAAACATCGTCTTCTTTGAGGAATATTTGTGAATCGTCCATATCAATTGTCATTTTAATGAAGGAAGAGGGAAGTTCGGCAACGGATTCTGTAACGGATGTAACGGATGTAACGAATTTCAGTCCGAGGTTCTAGGGAAGAAGTCCGAGGGAAGAAGGAAGAAAGAAAAGGGTTCTTCCTTCGGCTGCACTCAAGACAAGTCGGCTTCGCTCAGGGTGAAAAGAGGGAAGAGGGAAGAGGGAGTAAAACTTTACAGTCTCAGTAGTTTAGGAAAGTGGGCATTGCCTTATGTGTCAACTTAATATCAAATGTAGTAACGGTCTAAGGTACGTAGTTGGGCTTTAGCCTCCTTTATGCGTATAAAGAAAGAGGGCTGAAGCCCAACTACTTACCTAATGTCTCACCTTGCCTAGCCATTAAGAAGGAGGGACAGGAATGGATACAAATGATTCTAGGCTTAAATTGACACGTTTTGGTGAAAATAGCTGCCTACAACTCGAGATTATATTAATCCCTATTCGGTAATTTATTCCGTTTCTCTGGGACTGATTTGTGGCTCACAAATTAGAAAAACCAACCGTAGGAATGTAAACCTTTGCCTAACAGATTGACGCCTAGATAGCAAATCCAAACTACTACAAAACCTGTACCAGCTAAAATTGCTGGGCGTCTTCCCTGCCAGCCGCGAGTGATGCGGGCGTGCAGGTAGGCTGCAAATACTAACCAAGTAATCAGTGCCCAAGTTTCTTTCGGATCCCAACTCCAGTAAGAGCCCCAAGCTTCGTTCGCCCAAACGGCACCGGCAATAATCCCAACTGTGAGTAAGGGAAATCCTAAACCGATGATGCGATAGCTAATGTTATCAAGAGTTTCTGCTAGATTCAAGCGCTGGGGCGAGAGAAGTTCTGCGGTTTGAGTTGGGGCGGTTGATGCGGTTTGAATTGTTGCTGATTCTAGGACTGCGGTGGCGCCAAAACCGTTATTGTTGGAGTTGAAAGATGGTTCGCTGAAAGCTAAGGCGCTGTCGGCTAATGTTTCTAGGGTTTGAGGTTCGGGGTTTTGAGCGCGTTGCAGGCGGTAGTTGCCGTTGCGGTTGCCGTTGGTGCCGAAGGAACTACCTGTGAGTTCGATTTTTTGGCCGCGGGTGACGATTAAAAATGCGATCGCCAGCAATGCTCCTACCATTAAAGTTGAGTAACTGAGCATCATGACGCTAACGTGCATCATCAGCCAGTTGGATTTGAGGGCTGGTACTAGGGGCTCTGCCGATTGCATGGTGTCGGGCAGAGTCAGGGCTGCAAAGGCGGATATTGCCATTGCTACGGGGGATGTGGCTGCTCCGACTAGGCGGGAGCGGCTCATGTTTTCCGCGACTAGGTGGATGGCGGTGATTCCCCAAACTAGGAAAAATAGGGATTCGTAAAGGTTGCTTAAGGGGAAGTAGCCGGCTTCTATCCACCTAGAACCGAGTAAGGCGGCGATGGAGAGGTTGGCGACGGCCATTCCTGCGCTTCCCAAGGCTGATAGGTAGGGAATGCCGGGGAATGCTGTACCCACCCAGTAAATGAGCATTGTTGCGAACAAGATGGCGAAGGAGATGTTGTCCAGCCAGTTCTGGAGTACGACCAGATCCATATAATTTACTCCGGTAGTGTTTTTACTTATTTTTTGCTAACTAGATCGATCGTACTGGGATTGGGCAGTTTTGGGTTTGGGATTTTGAATTTTTGTGGCAATTATGAGTTTTTGGCGGTGGTTGAGGTCGGTGTCCCGGCGCGGCGGGCCCATCCACGCACATTCTGCACCCGCAGGTGGCACCTAGGGAATTGATTGCAATCAGATATCTTGAAAACCCCTGAGAGAACCGAGAGAAAGCGAGTAAAAATCAGCAATTAGCAGTAAGTGAGCCACCTATGACTCCACAATATTTAACAATTTCGACGCCCGCTAATATCTCAAATCACAGCAAATTCAGAAACACTTAAAATTATAAACAGAGATGAGATTACTAACCTTGTAAGATTACGATTGATAAATTTGTCGGATTTCATCGAGGTTGTTGGCTGCGATCGTATCAGAGGCGATCGCCTGCAAAACACCCACATCAGAAATTGCCGAAATTTCATCAAGCAGCACCAATCCTTCCTCTCCAAACTTCAGTTTCAAACCGAGTTCGATCATCTGGATAAATGCTCGTTTAGTCCGCGCTTGTTCCTCAAGTAACTGAGCATCTTTTTGAGATAACTCAGCATCTTTTTGAGATAGCTGAGCATCTTTTTGAGATAACTGAGCATCTTTTTGAGATAACTGAGCATTTTTTTGTGCTGCCAGTTCGCCGCCTGTAGGAATAGGAGCGCCGCTAGGATAGCACCAGCGCAACCAAGTACCAGTGACCTTTTCAAATTCACCTTCCCACAGAGTGAGTCCCAAACCGACTTCGGGAAACCAAGCATCAGTTTTGGGCCCGTAGGATTGATTCTGCAATTCAAAGACTCGCAGCGTGCTACCTCTCAACTCGCGTAGCGGATCGTAAACGACATAATACGGAATTCGCATTCTAGCGTAGTCTATTAAATTGCTGCCCAATTCATTGCCCGGAGTTGGGGAAACAATTTCGATCGCAATTTCAGGAGGTTTGCCAAATTCCCAAAATAAATACGATCGCACTTGTCTTTCCCACCAATCCTCAGCACCAGTAATATTCATACTGAGAAAAACATCCGGCGCGATTCCAGGTTGACGTATGCTGCTGAACAAACCAACATTTGCCGCCGCAATAAAGGGAACGGTAATCCCCGTATCGCCACCGCTATATAAAACCGTTGTCAGCAATCGCTGCTGTTTTTCGTTGATGAAGCTGTCCAAAGGAGTATCGTCTTCTAAAACTAAGTTGCTAATATCTGGCAACTGACTCGGATCGAGAATTAATGGCTCAGACATAGGTAGCCGAGGTGAGAACTATCTGCCAAAACAATTTTAACATAATCGGCATGGGGCATGGGGCATGGGGCATGGGGCATGGGGCATCTTCGCCTTTATAGAATTGGGAAGAAGGAAGGAGGAACAAAATCTTCCTTCTTCCTTTGCTAGCGGATTTGATATTACTCCCAGTCCAGAAGCCGAATAAAAATTTAATTGCAAAATTAATTGCAAAAAACACTTGACAGACTCGCAAACATAGTGTAATGTAGTAATTTGTGACCGATGCGGAACTGGCGGAATTGGTAGACGCGCATGATTCAGGTTCATGTGGTGCAAGCCTTCCGGGTTCAAGTCCCGGGTTCCGCATTCCCAAGGCAGAAAAAAGTTTGGGGTTAACCCGATACAGGCAATTAACCCCATTCGCTCTGCTGAATTAAACAACAATGCTCACAAGTATTCAAAACCCCTTAGTTAAAGAAATCCGCAGGCTGCACAGCTCTAAGGGACGCAGGGAACAACAGTTATTTTTACTCGAAGGTACGCATTTGCTGGAAGAAGCAAGCGCGGCAAAATACCCCCTAGCAACGGTTTGCTGCACTCCCGAATGGCTGGATCGGCACGGGAAATTGTGGGAGCAAATTGTTGGTTTAGCCGATCGCACAGAATTAGTCAGTGCAAAAGTATTAGAGTCGATCGCCACCACAGTCCAACCCGACGGCATTATCGCCACCGCACCGCGCACCGCAACACAACCGGCAGAAATCTCAACGTTAGGAATAGCCCTAGAAACAATCCAAGATCCCGGCAACTTAGGGGCGATCGTCCGCACGGCTGCGGCTGCTAATGCCGACGGCTTGCTGCTGAGCTCAGACAGCGCCGATTTAGACCATCCAAAGGTGCTGCGCGCCTCAGCAGGAGCTTGGTTTAAGCTGCCAATGGCAGTCACTCCAGATTTAAACGCCGAAGTCTCCGGGTATAAAAATCGGGGAATGCAAATTTTAGCAACCGTCGCCGGCGCCAGTTTAACCTATTGGGAAGTTGATTTGCGAGTGCCGACTCTGATCGTTTTGGGCAACGAAGGATCTGGGTTGTCGCCAGAATTGAGAAGTTTAGCCGATCGACAAATCCAGATCCCCCTAGGCCGCGGTGTAGAATCTCTCAATGTGTCGATCGCCTCCGCCCTCATCTTGTACGAAGCGGGGCGACAAAGAAGTCATTAGTCATCAGTCATCAGTCACCAGTCATTATCTGTTGGGGCGGGTGCATCAATATCTATAACTTCAAATTCAGGGTATTGAAAAGCTGTTGGGTATTTAAATTGTATTTTTTAATTGCGTTGTGGGAAAGCATCTGAGAGCATCTCCCCTCTCCCCAAGGCGTGTCAACTTAAGGCTGAAACCCTTGATAAATCTCGCTTAGAGCCGAGTCTAGATCCCCCTAAATCCCCCGTATAGTCGGGGGACTTTGAGTTGTGCCAGTCCCCCCCTTCCTAAGGGGGCCTAGGGGGGATCAGGGCTTAATCGTCAAACAGCCGTCTGTGACGACGTTTGACCTGGTTGTTGACACCAATGCCATCTCCCCCTCTCCCCCTCTCCCCCTCTCCCCCTCTCCTCATCCCCCCATCCCCCCATCTCCCCATCTCCCCCTCTGAGATTTACCCGATTTTGTTTAATATGATGCAACTGCAAAGCTAGGAAAGCGGGTACTCTCGTAGCAACAGTCCACGCTTCCATGAAATAAATGTAAAGAAATATAGCCAACTGCTCTCAGAAATGTTAAGATTCTTAACATAAGTAGCATTTTGCACGCCCAAGCAAAACCTAACCTGAGAGGGTGCTGACTGGGAGTAGCAGCTAGCTACCATAAAATTAAGCCTCTTTAAATGGAAGCAAAGCGCAAGTCCCCGCCCGCTTTCCTTCCTAGCTAAAGCTAGAGGTTTGCTATCCGACAAACCTTTAGAGGCACAGATCCTCAGCGGGAAAAGCTCATGAAAACTCTTAAGTCCTCAGATACAGATTCTGTTCGCGCTTACTTGCGGGAAATCGGTCGCGTTCCGCTGTTGACCCACGAGCAAGAAATACTCTACGGGAAACAGGTACAGCGCTCAGCCGCACTGCATCAGGAGAAAAATATTTTAGCCGAAGAGTTAGGCCGCAACCCGACGGCGGCTGAATGGGCACAGGCAGTCGGGCAGTCTGAGGAACAGTTGCAGCGGACGATCGACCAAGGCGAAAGGGCCAAGCGCCAAATGGTGGAAGCTAACCTCCGCCTGGTAGTGTCTGTTGCCAAAAAATATATCAAACGCAACGTAGATTTACTCGACCTCATTCAGGAAGGTACGATCGGGATGCAGCGCGGAGTAGAAAAATTTGACCCGACTAAGGGCTACAGATTTTCAACTTATGCTTATTGGTGGATCCGTCAGGCAATTACTCGGGCGATCGCCGAAAAAGGCCGCACCATCCGCTTACCGATCCACATTACCGAAAAACTCAACAAAATTAAAAAGGCTCAGCGCCAGCTAGCTCAACAGCTCGGCCGCTCGGCTACTGCTGCTGAATTGGCGTCAGAGTTAGACTTGACTCCCAAGCAAATTCGCGAATATCTCGATCGCGCGCGCCTGCCACTTTCACTGGACTTGCGCGTGGGAGACAATCAAGATACTGAGTTGGGCGATTTGTTGGAAGATACCGGTACTACCCCGGAAGATTTTGCCCTGCAAGCTTCCCTGCGGACTGACTTAGACCAACTGATGGCGGAACTGACTCAGCAACAGCGAGAAGTCCTGGCTTTGCGGTTCGGTTTAGAAGACGGCCAAACTTTAACTTTGGCAAAAATAGGCGATCGTCTCAACATCAGTCGGGAACGGGTGCGGCAAATTGAACGGGAAGCTTTGACCAAACTCCGCAAGCGCAAGCAAGATATCAACGATTATCTAGCCAGCTAGCACAATTGGGGATTGTGCGATCGGGACACACGCGATCGCCATTCCCCAATCTAAAATCGTAAAAACCGCCGCCTTTGATTCGGTTGTGCCCACTTGGTTGCTGCGACTGTCCTGCTACATTAGTAATTACTTGGTAATAAATATCAGCAGCGATCGGATAAGGGTTATTTAATTTAACCGCCCGCGTCTAAAATAACAAGCTGTCTCTGAAACGGAGGTACTCGTGAGCAACTCATCTAATAAATCCCCTGAATTCTTTGAAGAAGACGGAGAAAATACTAACTTATTATGGCAATACGTGCAGTCAATGGCTCCAGACACTGTTTCTCAGTTGTCTAAGCCTACTTCTCACGAAGTGTTTCAAGTAATGGAGCGAAATATTGTCGGGCTTTTAGGGAATTTACCTTCAGAACACTTCGGGGTGACAGTGACTACCAGTCGCGAACATTTGGGGAGATTGCTTGCCTCGGCTATGATTAGCGGCTATTTTCTCAAAAATGCCGAACAGCGAATGACTTTTGAAAAGTCCATCCAAGCTAGTGAGAGACACGGCTCTGATGATTAGTTGATTATTAACATTTAACTTGTACAAGTGTCAAGCCCCCTTCGCAAGATGGGGGCTTAAGATTTTAGATTTTAGATTTTGGATTTTAGATTAAATAATTGAATAATTATTGATATTATTCTTAAATTCCCAATTCGCAATTCGCAATTCGCAATTCCCAATTCGCAATTCCCAATTCGCAATTCCCAATTCCCAATTCCCAATTCCCAATTCCCAATTCCCAATTCCCAATTACCAAATATGTCTCTTACTCCTGTTGCCCACAAAGTTATCGGCGTTGCTGCAATCTGGAACGATCGCCAACAAATTTTGATTGACAAGCGCCGACAACACGGACTGCACGGCGGTTTTTGGGAGTTTCCGGGGGGTAAAATAGAGCCGGGGGAAACGATCGAAGCTTGCATACAACGGGAAATTATGGAGGAGTTGGGGATTGTTGTAGAAGTGGGCGATCGCCTGATTACAATTGACCACGACTACACTAAATTTACAGTGAGGCTTTACGTGCACCACTGCCGCTACATCAGCGGGGAACCGCAAACGATCGAATGCGATGAAATTCGCTGGGTGACACTCGACGAAATTGACCAGTTTACTTTTCCCAAAGCAAACGAACAGATTATCGCTGCCCTGCGTTCAAATTGAACTGTGATGTCAAATTCGGTTGCAACTATTAACCATCAACTGCCAAACGATTTTGGATTTTGGATTTTGGATTTTGGATTTTGAATTTTGGATTTTGGATTTTGGATTATCAACTGTCCCCGGGTAAACTGTCAACTCTTCCTTCTTCCTTATTCCTGAAATCCGTTACATCCGTTACATCCGTTACATCCCGTACACTGCTTCGTTGCCGAACTTCCTTCTTCCTTCGGGACAACTGTCAACTATTTTTGAATAGGCAAGGTAAAGTGAAAACAACTGCCTCGATCGGGTACGGAGTCTACCCAAATTTGACCGTAGTGGGCGCGGACGATCCCTTGACACAAAGACAGCCCAATGCCGTAACCGTCTTTTGATTTATCTCGCTGCAAGCGATAGCTGTCTTCAAAAATGCTCGCACAATCTTCTTCGGGAATTCCAGGGCCGCTATTGCAAATGCTGACTTGAACTTTGTAAGCGGTGCGGTGGAGAATAGAAAGATTAACAGTTCCTTGTTCTGGCGTGTACTTGCTGGCGTTGTCCAGCAGGTTGACCATGACTTGTTTGATGCGATCGGGATCGGCATAAACCAAGGGCAAATCTGCGGGAATGTCTGTTTCTAAATTCAGACTTTTAGCCTGAAATTTGTCGGCAAATTGCAGGATTACATCTTGACAAATTCCCCTCAGTTCGATTTTTTTGGGTTCAATGTGGAGTTGAGCGTTAGTACCCCGTGCTGCTTGCAGGATATCTGTAATCATGCGATCGACAATTCGGATTTGGCGGCGGGCTTGTTTCATCAAATGAGCCGCTAGAGTCGGTGTCAAACGGGACTTTTGCCCCTCCTTCACCTTCTGATTTGACTCCAAAGTTTCCAAAGCCAAAGATGCGGCTGTCAAGGGATTGCGTAAGTCGTGAGCCAGCATCGCAATAATCCGGTCTTTCAACTGCAACTGCTCTTGCAGGTGTTCTTTTTCCTGTTTGAGCCGAAAAACTTCATCCGCAAGCTGCACGAGTTCGGTGGCGCAAGCAACGGAATAGATGGGTTTTGGGTCTACCAGATTGGCAGCCAGAGCCTCCGCTGACTGCTGCTGAGCAGCGTATTCTTCTACAGAACGCTTCCAGCGGGGCCACGAGTGTTCGAGTTGGGCGATCAAATTGCTGCCGGCGAGAGTTTGTCTGGGCTCGGGATGAATTTTGAGCAGGGAGGGAGTGGCTACGAGTTTAAAGTGTTCGGCTAAATCCGGCTGTTCTCCTACGTCGATGACTTGAAGCTCAAATTCGCACTCTGCCTTCAAATCCTTTAGGTACTTGCGGATGTGTCTGGTCTGTTCCCTGGAAGAGGGACGCTTGTCTACGAACAGCAAAAGCTGTAAAAGCGGTGCGGAATTTGCCGCCTGTTCGGGAGAACAGTCGGTGTCGCCGGTGCCGGGTGTCGGATTGACGCTGTTGACTTTTTCGATCGGGTGAAAATAATTGACCATTGCCGAGCCGAGTTATTTCACTTCTACTTTAATTTAATACTTACTTTAGATTTATGCTATTGTCCGATGATTTCATTACGGCGGGCCAATGACATTTTTGAGATGGAAGAAAAATGAGTCGCTGCAGGTAGTGGTTAAAGTGGCGATCGCCTTTTTTGTGCTGTGCCTGCTGCTGACGCTGCACCGCTACTACAACTTCTACGCTACCTACGACCAAGGCATTTTCAATCAACTTTTTTGGAACGGCACTCGGGGTCACTTGTTTGAGAGTTCCCTGTCTTCGGCTTTGTCCACTAATGTCGTTCATGACAACCAGCTCCCGGAAGTATCCTACTATCGGTTGGGGCAGCATTTCACCCCGGCCCTAATGCTGTGGCTGCCAATTTACTCGCTGTTCCCCTCGCCAGTCACTTTGACGGTGTTGCAGGTGACTTTAATTACAGCGGCTGGTTTAGTTTTGTACGCTCTCGCCAGACACCATCTAGAACCGCGGTTGTCGGCGACAATTGTGGTGAGCTATTACGCAGCTAACGCGGTTATCGGCCCGACTATGGGCAATTTTCACGATGTTTGTCAAATTCCGCTTTATGTCTTCGGCTTGCTGCTGGCGATGGAGAAGCGCGCTTGGCCGCTGTTTGGGATTCTGGCAACTTTAATTTTGGCCGTGCGAGAAGATTCGGGAATTGTGTTGTTTGGCGTGGGGGCTTACATGATTTTGAGCCGGCGCTACCCTCGGACTGGTTTGGCTGTCTGCATTCTCAGTTTTGGTTACACGATCGCGCTAACTAATTTGATTATGCCTTTGTTTTCTGCTGATATCTCCCAGCGGTTTATGATGGAACGCTTCGGTCAATATGCCGATGGAGATGAAGCTTCGACGCTGGAAATTCTTTGGGGAATGGTTAGCAATCCGGGGCGGTTGCTGACTGAGCTATTTACGCCGTTTTTTGGTAAGATTAGATACCTACTCGGTCAGTGGTTGCCGCTAGCCTTGGTTCCTGCCGTAGCGCCCGCATCTTGGACGATCGCAGGTTTCCCGCTGCTGAAGCTATTTTCAGCTAAAGGAGAGTCGGTGTTGGCGATTAATATTCGCTATGCGATGACTGTAGTTCCTGGACTGTTTTACGGGGCAATCCTGTGGTGGGCTGCTCGTCAAAAGGAAGAAGATAAAATTAGGAGGGGAGAACAAACAATCTTGCGTTTTCCGAGTGCGATGTTTCCTTTCCCTTCGTCTTCAAAGTTTCGCCGCTTTTGGGCGTTTTGCATCTGCTTGTCGCTATTTTTTACCTTCACGTCTAACCCAAATCGGACTTTTTCGTTTATTTTGCCCGATGCGATCGATCCTTGGGTGCAGGTTCCTCTGATCAGACAGTGGCAGCACGTTTCTCAAGTGCGCCCGCTGTTGGCTCAAATTCCTGCTAATGCTAGCGTGGCTGCAACGAATACTATTGTGCCGATTTTGTCAAGCCGCCGCGAAATTCTCCGGTTTCCAATGTTTGAACTGCGGAATGATGCGGGAGAGGCCGTGAAGATGGAATATGTAATTGCCGATATGTGGCAGTTGCAGCAGTATCAAGCTGCGTTTAGGCGAGAACGGGGACAGTTGCGGGAAATCGTACCGGCGATCGATCGAATGTCCAAATCTGGAGAGTACGGGATTGTTGGCTTTGAAGACGGCGCGATTTTGATGCGGAAAGGTACTGCTTCCAATGCGGCACCGGCTGCGGCTTGGACTCGTTTTCGCCAGGAGTTGGCACCGATTTTGAAGCAAGGGTAATCGGGTACGCGCGATCTAAATTTTACAGTTTACAGTCAAGTTTGATGAATTCTTGTGGGGTGGGCGTCCCGCCCGCCCTAAAAATACAATGCAAGATGGCCGAGGGCTTATTATTGCTGTCAAATGTCAGCCCGAGGGCATAAATTGGCGATCTACCAACATTTTAGGGTGTGGATTATACAATAAATCTGTTAATCATAAACATTAAGATATATAAAAGCTGTGGAGGGAAGAAAGATGAAAATTTTGGTATTGGCATGGGAGTTTCCTCCCAGAATAGTAGGCGGTATCGCCCGCCACGTATCGGAACTGTATCCAGAATTGGTGAAGCTGGGCCACTCGATTCACTTAATTACAGTAGAGTTCGGCCACGCGCCGATGTACGAAGTGGTGGAAGGAATACACGTGCATCGGGTGGTGGTGGGACACGCGCGGGACTTTTTTCACTGGGTGGCGAACCTCAACCAAAGCATGGGGCACCAAGGCGGCAAACTAATGCTAGAAGAAGGCCCCTTTGATTTGATCCACGCTCACGATTGGTTGGTGGGAGATGCGGCGATCGCCCTCAAGCATACCTTTAAAGTACCGCTAATTGCCACCATCCACGCCACCGAATACGGGCGATTCAGCGGCCTCCACAATGACGGGCAGTGCTACATTAACGCCAAGGAAAACGACCTCGCTTACAACGCTTGGCGCGTCATTGTTTGCAGCGACTATATGCGGCGGGAAGCCGAACTGGTACTATCGACTCCGTGGAACAAAATAGAGGTAATTTATAACGGAATTAGACCGGAAAAAAAGCCGCGGAGGGACGAGTTTGACGCGATGGATTTCCGGCGCAAGTTTGCAGCAGACCACGAAAAAATAGTCTATTATGTAGGCAGAATTAGCTACGAAAAAGGCATTGCTGTATTTCTCAATGCGGCACCTCAAGTAATTAGGGAAATGGGGGGTAACGCCAAAATTGTTATTGTTGGTGGTGGCAATACAGACCATCTCAAAGTTATGGCTTGGAATTTAGGAATTTGGAATAAGTGTTATTTTACTGGCTTCATGTTTGAGGAACATCTCGACAAATTCCAGACGGTGGCTGACTGCGCGGTTTTCCCCAGTCTTTACGAACCTTTTGGGATTGTAGCATTAGAAAGCTTTGCTGCAAGAGTACCTGTGGTGGTCTCGAATGCGGGCGGCTTGCCGGAGGTAGTTCAGCATACGAAAACTGGTGTTGTTACTGAGGCAAACAATCGCGATTCTTTGGCCTGGGGGATTTTGGAGGTACTGAAAAATCCTGGTTACGGGCGGTGGCTGGTTGATAATGCTTATGAGGATTTGGAACGCCGATTTAGTTGGCCGAAGTTGGCGATGGAAACTGAGTGGGTTTATCAGCGGGTGGTGGAGGAAAGGGCAGAGGTTGATTGGTAAGAATGTTGACTGTTGACTGTTGACTGTTGACTGTTGACTGTTGACTGTTGACTGTTGACTGTGAGTCGAATATCAACTTTTTAGGTGGCAAATATTAAGGAATTGTAACACAATGATATAGATACACTCGACGTTAGCTTGAGTGGATTCGGAAGGTTTTACAGGAATTGGCATCTTGAATATTTTTAGGGACATCGAACCCCAACCCAAACGCAGCTTGGTGACTTTATTCACCGCAGGCTTGCTATTCTGGTGCAGTTTGGCTTCGCTGCTGCCAACTTTGCCTCTGTACGTTCAATCTGTGGGCGGTAGCAAGCAGCAAATTGGCTTTGTGATGGGTGCATTTGCGATCGGGCTTTTGCTATCGAGGCCGCAGTTGGGTAAAATAGCCGATCGCACGGGGCGAAAACAAGTTTTACTTATAGGAGTGTCAGTAGCTGCGATCGCCCCGATCGGCTACCTGTTAGCTCAATCTGTCCCATTACTGTTGTTTCTCCGGGCTTTTCACGGCATTAGCATCGCTGCTTTTACCACAGCTTACAGCGCTTTGGTAACAGATTTGTCGCCACCAGGAAAGCGGGGCGAATTAATCGGTTACATGAGTTTGGCCGCCCCTATCGGTTTGGCATTTGGCCCGGCGATGGGCGGATTTGTCCAAGCTGGGGTTGGTTATCCTGCTTTGTTTGCGATGTCGGCGGCTTTCGCAGCAATCGCTATATTTTTTACCAGCAAAATCGCGGAACCGAATTTTGCCGAGTTAACAAAGTCTGACTCGCTATCTGAGGACAAAAATAGCCAAAAATACTGGCAAATGCTGTGGAATCCCCGGGTGCGGATTCCGGCTTTGGTGCTATTGCTGGTTGGTTTGGTATTCGGAACTTTGAGCACTTTTATGCCTTTGTTTATCCAAGAAACTAAGGTTAATTTGAATCCGGGGTTGTTTTATTCTACGGCGGCTATCGCTAGTTTTAGTCTGCGGTTGGTGACGGGGCGGGCTTCGGACAAATACGGGCGCGGCTTGTTTATTTCTGGTGGCTTAATCTGTTACGCCCTATCTATGTTATTGTTGTATTCTGCTAAAAGTAGCGGTGCTTTTTTAATTGCGGCTTTGATTGAAGGTACGGCTGCCGGTACTGTTATGCCGATGATGGTGACGCTGATGTCGGACAGGTGCGAACCTCAAGAAAGAGGTCGTTTGTTTTCGATTTGTATTGGTGGGTTTGATTTGGGGATTGCGGTTGCTGGCCCGACTTTGGGCTTTGTTGCGGAACAAGTCGGCTACAGAAATATGTTTGGTTTGGCGGCTTCACTCGCTGGCTTGGCTTTGCTGATTTTTGTTACTTTGTCTAGCAAGAATTTGTCTCATTCGCTGAAATTTGCGATCGGGCGCGGCAAAGATGTTTATGCTTTGAATGAGTGATGATAACCTGTTTGTAGTAAGGACTTTAGTCCTTCTTAAATGAAACCAAAAGAGAGGACTGAAGTCCTTACTACGAACTTTAAGAGAGGACTGAAGTCCTTACTACTAACTTTAAGAGAGGACTGAAGTCCTTACTACTAACCTATATACAAAATAGAGGACTGAAGTCCTCACTACTAACCTATATAATTTTTTGGATGGGCTTGGAGGGATTCGAACCCCCGACCTCATGGTTCGTAGCCATGCACTCTATCCAACTAAGCTACAAGCCCCTGTCGAGTTCAGACTTAATCTAAAATTGATTAAGTTCTTTTCTCACAGAATCTAACAGTAACACCTTTACTAAAATAATGCAAGACCTTTCCGAAACTTTTTCTAAATTGCCCGATCGCGCGCAGCTAACTCACCTCGACAACAGCGGGGAAGCCCAGATGGTGGACATTTCAGCGAAAGTGGTAACTGTGCGACAAGCTGTGGCTGCAGGCCGGGTGCGGATGCTACCGGAGACGTTGGCGGCGATCGAAGCGGGGAATGCGCCGAAGGGTGATGTATTGGGCACTGCAAGGCTGGCTGGAATTATGGCGGCCAAGCAGACGGCGAATTTGATTCCTCTGTGTCACCCTCTGCCCATCAGCAGCGTGGAAGTGCAGTTGATTCCAGATGCGGAGTTGCCGGGGTATCAAATTCGGGCGACGGTGAAAATTAAGGGGGAAACTGGGGTGGAAATGGAGGCGATGACGGCGGTTTCGATCGCGGCCCTGACTCTGTACGATATGGCTAAGGCGTTGGAAAAGTCGATCGCCATTGAATCGATTCGCCTAGTCAGCAAAAGTGGCGGGAAATCGGGAGACTATGAAAATTTAGAGGCATAAAGTTCATGCCTTGGGGGGAGGCAGAATTCAAAAAGTAGCACTTATGATTAAAATAGGCACAGAACTACTAATATCAAGTGAAAAACTATGCCTCCTCGTTGGCCCCGCAAACCCGATCGCAAAGACCCAGAGTACCGTCAATTAGACGATCGCATGAATTTTGCGATCCACGTCGGTCTTTTTTCTGCTACCAATTCTGGTTTGTGGTTTCTTCAAAATTTGCAAAAGGCTGATTGGCCTTGGGCAGTTACAGTAACGGGTGTCTGGGCTCTAGTAGTTTTGGCCCACGCGATTTTCATTTTTGCGATCGCCGATTATTCGCCTCTGACTAAAGATTCGGGCTGATGGCAGTTGTCGGCGATTTGTTAACTGTGTTGATTGATAACAAATAACTTTCTTTTTTAATATGGCTAATACTACGCTGGCGATCGAATCCTTAGCCGCCCAAATCGGCGAAAATGTCTACATAGACATTGCCAAGTGGCATTTGTATCTCCGTGATGCTCACCTGCATACCGTTGTTGCCCAACAACTTTACCCGATGCTGGAAAATGGCAATTTAGATGCTGACAGAGTTAGACAAGTTTTGCAAGGAATTTCTGTTAAGTTGGGCGGCGGTAAGCGCGAAGTGCCCCTGGCTGATTTGATTCCGATGCAGTGTCAAGTTCAGTTGATGGATGTGCTTGAGGAATTTCAACGGGATATGTGATCTGATGTGCGATCGATCGTGCATAATTGTTGTAGATACTGTCTTGACCTGTCAAGGGGTAGCAAGCAAATAAGTTGGAACGAAAGGCTTTTGGGATTTTAAAATGCCAAAAGCCAAATGCACCAACTTCCTCATAAGCGCACCAATTACCTGCATTTTGACCTTACCTCGACCCAATAATCGCTCAGTCATGGCTTTGAGCAAAGGATTACAACGCATCGCCACCACCGCAGGCATATACAATGCCTTTCGCAATCTGACATTTCCCGTACAAGACAAACGAGTTTTGCCATGTACAGAAGTTCCTGAGCTACGCTCACAGGGAGTTAAACCAGCGTATGCTGCTAATTGACGAGCATTCTTGTAATCTTCAATCCGACCAACTTCAGCCAACTCTTGCAGCAGCCGTCTGTTCTCCCATACCTGGAATCGAAGTCAAAAGCTCACGCTGCTGTTTTAAATGTGGATGTCGATCAAAATGATCGCTAATCATTTTTTTGATTTCTGCTTGTTGTTCTTTGATGTATGACCAATGAGCTCTCCTAAGTTTAGCTACAGTTTCCGTAGCTGTTTCCTCTCCGATTCTCTTCCTGTTGATACATCTGAGTCAAAGATTCTAGTCGTCGCAGTAAAGCTTGTAATTCCTTGACTTCAAACGGGGTTGGCTTCCAAGATGAAGGTTTAATTGCCGCACAAAAACGAGCAATCAATGCTGCATCTACCGAGTCAGTTTTGGTAAGCAAAAGTTCGCTTTTAGCAAACCATGAAAATCCGAGCCGGATTAAGCACACTCACCTGGTAGCCTGCTTCATACAGAAATTCAGCTAGGGCATCCCCGTAAATGCTGGTGGCTGACCTACAGGCATGAACTTCTTCAACACCTTGTTTTTTGAGCCACTGATTTAAGCTCTCAAATCCTGCGGTATTATTCGTGAACTTTTTTGGTTTTGAGCCACGTTCTTCTTTCAGTAAAACGACATGAAAGTCGTTTTTACTGATATCTATGCCTAAAAATGTGGGTGTCATTGTTTGCTCCCTGCTCCCTGTTTGCATGAAAGAACATGACAGGCAATTTAACTAACCTTATAAATGCAGGCTGTCCCGTGAAAACGAGCGCCTAAGATACTGTCCAGTTTTTTTATGTGCGCCTGTCATCAGTCATGGGAGCTTATCTACGCAACAGACTTTTTTCGTCTAAGGGGCGGGCCAACTTCACCAATTTCTGATGTCCGATCACAACACTTTCTACTGTCATTTGTACCTTAAGCAAGAAACTTTAATGGTTTCTTTATCTTTACTCGTGTTACGATTCAGTTACAACCGTGTCTGCGGTTTGATTACAACCGTGTCTGCGGTTCTATAGCCTGCGGTCTACGGTTTGATCGCCTGACTCTTTTAAGATACAAGGGGCGGGTTCGCCGATATCTATGAAACCCACAAACAATCTGATAAACCCGCCCCATCCCAGCGATTATTTACTTGGGTGGGGGCGGGTTTATGAGATTATTCATTTTTACCATGAATGGTTGGCGAGGAGAGCCCCTACAGATTTGGGTGATTGTTATCAATTTATATTGATATTGTATCAATAAATTAACTGTAAATTATTATTGTTTGTTGGGTGGGGCGAGTTTAAGAGATTATTTGTTTTTGCCATGAATGCTTGGCGAGGAGAGCCCCTACGAATCAGATGGCAACAAAAACAATATTATTTCCCAAAACGGCCGCGAATGCGATCGACAAACATCTCAACTTCCGGCAACTTCATCTGATTGACAAACAGGGCAAAAACTGCCAATCCTGCCAAACTCGCCACACCCAACTGCACTAATTGAATGACCAAACCTTCTGTACCCAAAACTCTTTGACAAGCTTGCAGAGTAGCCAAAGACACGAAAGCAGTTAGAGAACTACCACAAGCTAACCCCAAAAAAGGCAAACTCCACTCTCCCCAAGGCAAGCCACCCAACTTTTTATCTAATAAGTACAAAAACATAATCGTCGAAACCAGATTCACTCCCACCGTCGCCAGAACTAATCCGGGCGCGCCGAAAGCTCCTACTAACAAATAATCCAGCAGTCCGTTCAAAAAGATATTGATAATACTGACCCTAAAAGGCGTTTCCCCATCTCCCAAAGCGTAAAACACCCGTACCAAAACGTCGCGGCCCAAATACACAAACATTCCAATACCGTAAGCCATCAATATCGGGGTGACAAACTGCGATGCTGACTGATTAAAAGCATAGCGTTCGTAAACAATGCGGACGATCGGCCCGGCAAGTGTTACCATTAAAGCGCTCAGCGGTAGCATTGTCAGCGCAGTCAAAATTAAAGCTTGACGAATTTTATCTTTTAATTCCGGCCAGTCTTCGGGTTCGGCAAGGCGAGAAAAAATTGGCAAAAATGGTACTAAAATTACATTAGAAATAATGCCTAAAGGAGTCATGACCAACAAGCCTGCATAACCCATGGCAGATGCAGCTTGAGGGATGTAGGATGCGAAGAATAAGTCGGTATAGACATTTATTTGCAGCATTCCCGAAGACAAGGTAGCAGGAACCATCACCTTAACTACTTCTTGCACTCCGGGGCGTTTAAAATTAAACCGCAAACGCAATTTTCCCAAGCCCGCGCGCCACTGCGCCGTCAGTTGCACCAACCACTGCAAAACTGCTCCCGCTAAAGTTCCCCAAGCTAATACTAAGCCGCCGATTAGTGCGTATTGCGGATCAGTTATTTTGTCTCCGAGTTGCAGTGCGAGAATTCCTAAACCGCCGACAAGTGCAACGCTGGAAAATAAAGGGCTGATAGATGGAAGCCAGTACATATCGGCGGCGTTGAGTGTGCCGAAACCAATGCCGATTAAGCCTGAAAGTAATGCCATCGGCGCCATAATCCGAAATTGTTGGACGGCTATTGCTTTGATTTCTAAACCTTCGGGTGTTCTGTTTAATCCCGGTGCTACTAAATCGATCGCCGGATCTGCAAAAATAATTAAAGCAATTGTTACCAGCAGCAATATGCCGCCAACTAAGGTGGTGATTGTCTCGACTAAGGGTGCAGCTTCTTTTTTGTCGCGACGGGATAAAACGCTGACGATCGCGCTGTGAAACGGCCCGTTAATGCCTCCGAGCAAAATAAATAGGAAACCGGGGATGACGTAGGCGTAGTTGTAGGCATCGACGGCGACACCGACTCCAAAGGCTGCGGCGATCGCAATTTGGCGTACCAATCCAAAGACTTTGCTAATCAGAGTGGCGACTGCGACAATGCCGGCAATCCCTGCTAGGGAACGAGAGGGCTTCTGGGTTTCAGACACAAATGGTTACTAACGCTAGTGCTAAAAGGCTTTGCTAAGTTTAATAGCAAATGTGGAAGATCGTAACATGAATTGTAATTGCTCAACTACCCCCCTCCCCTGAAACTGCCTCAAGCGAGATAGATTTTGGCTGTTTTGGTAGAGTTGCTTACCCAGCTATCGTCAACAGTTTATTGAATTATACCAAACGGTTTACTTGCAAGCCTTATCCGTCAAGAAAAGATGTCAAATGAGTTCTATAGGTCTTAAGACCTAGAAGGTATGTAGGATGAGTCGGTAGCCTCATGTTCTATCAATAAGCTAAAGCTACGATTGATTTATTGAAGGGTGCATCTCAGTTTTGTAATAAGCATTTTTAAAAGAGCGGACACTCTTGACGTACTACGAACCTTTTTTGAAGCGGGATAGCACTGTAAATGCAAAATATCGCCATTCTTTAATTGAAGGAGCAACACGGTATGAAACCCTTTTTGAAATATACGCTTGCGGGAGTGGTTGGATTACTAATCGGTCTTTCTTTCTTATCTTGCGGGCGGCAGACAGGCGGCATTCAAAGCGAGACAGAACTCACCTATAAGTTTATCTCCGGCGAAAAAGATAGCCAAAACCGACTCTTAGAAATTCAAATTAACGGCCCCATTCTCAATTCTTCCTCTGACGCATTTGGTTTTCCTGGAACGATCGCCTATGGCTATGAAATTGAACGATTATTAGAACGCGCCAGCAAAGATGATAAGATTAAAGGAGTCTTTTTACGATTGTCCACACCGGGCGGCACGATCGTTGGCTCAAACGCGGTTTTTGAAGCCTTAAAACGCTACCGCGAAACGACGAAAAAGCCTGTGGTGGCTTATATCGATGGATTATCAGCATCCGGCGGTGTAATGTCCATGGTTGGTGCTGATGTCGTCTATGCGGCACCGGGCAGTTTAATCGGTAGCATTGGTGTCGTCGGCGCACAGTTGATTTATTATGACACTCCCACTGCGATCGATAATGGCATTCTCGGTGGCGGAATCACCACGCGCAACGGCATTCAACAAACCATCATCTCGGCAGGGCGCAGTAAAGATATTGGCAATCCATTTCGCAAACCCACGGAAGAGGAATTGAGGGTGTTGCGCCAAGGAACGATCGCAGAATACAACAACTTCGTAGATCGAGTAGCACAAGCGCGCAAGATCGATCCAAAACTGATTCGAGACAAGATGGGCGCGCTGTTGTTTGATAATAAAACCGCCCAGCAATTTAAATTAATTGACGGTACGAAAAATCAGAAAGATGCGATCGCCGATTTGGCAAACCGCGCCAAAGTCGGCCAAAATTTCCAACTCATTCGCCCCCAACAACAAACAGATATTTTAGCGGGATTATTCGCCGCTCAAACTCCTCCTTCTCAAGAAGCCCTGCAAGCCACCGCACAACGCGATCTCTGCGCTGTTATAACCAGTCGCCAGCCAATGGTCTACTACGGTAATGTGAATCGCCTCTGCCCTCAAAAATTGGAACACTGACCCTATTAAATTGTTAGATCGCGCTCAATTTGCTGCAAAAAATTTTTCTCATCACATCACAAGACTCAAGGTTCTAAGACTTTGCTATTTACCATGAACGATCCATTTAATCCGAGTTCTAAAACAGACAGTCCAACAGTTACGATCGAAAACAGCATCGTTCCGCCTCCGCTGCCATTACAAGGCAAAGCCACAGTTATCCAAATCATAAACGGTCAACCAGTTACCATCGAAGTTGACGGTACGAATGCCCCGATTACTGCTGGAAATTTTGTCGATTTAGTCGAACGCGGAATTTACGACGGGACGATGTTTCACCGAGTCGTCCGCCAGCCAGAACCCTTTGTAGTCCAAGGGGGAAATCCGCGCAGCAGAGATACTTCAATTCCAGCCGAACGATTAGAAGTCGGCGGTTTTGTTGACCCGGAGACTAATCAAACGCGATCGATTCCTTTGGAAATCAAACCGCTAGTAGCAGCGCAACCGGTATACAATAAATTAGTCCCCGAAAGACCGCAGTTACGGCACACTCGCGGGGCCGTGGCAATGGCGAGGGCTACTGCTTTAAATACGGCTTCTTCGCAGTTTTATTTTAGTTTAGGTGACTGGCCGTTTCTAGATGGGAGTTATGCAGTTTTTGGTTATGTAACTCAAGGTTTTGATACGGTCGATCGAGTGAAACAGGGCGATCGCATTTCCAGTGCCAAAGTAGTTCAAGGAATTGTTCCCAGTCGGGTTTCTAACATAGTTAAAGATGTTAACTGGCTCAACAATGCCATCAATACTACCAACCTTCTCGATCTGCCTTTGCGATCGCTCAGATTGTCTGATGGCGGCGATAACTATCAAGTAACGTCTCAAGATTCCCAGCAAAATCCCGGCGGCGTGCGGGGCGGGGCGGGAAACGATCGAATCGTCGGTTCGCCAACTAATGATGCAATTAATGGCGATCGAGGCAACGATACGATAACCGGAGAAGGCGGTGACGACTATCTCAGAGGCGGCAAAGGTAGCGACTTAATTAGTGGCGGTGCAGGCAACGATATTCTGAGTGGAAATTTCGGCAACGACACTTTAAATGGCGATGCCGGTAATGACTTTTTGCGCGGCGGTGTGGGCGATGATGTCTTAAATGGTGGCGACGGTAACGATATTTTGATTGGCGATCCGGGCATCAATACTCTTACTGGAGGTAGCGGTGCGGATACTTTTGTTGCGATCGGAGTCGATCCCGCTACTTTGCCTTTTATTCTGCTACTTCCGACGAATCAGACAATAGTTGATTTTAGACCCCAAGAGGGCGATCGCATTGCCCTAACAGGAAATTTAGCCGACATTGAATTCATTCAATCGGGAAACAACACTGTAATTAATTTGGCAGGATCTGGGGCGATCGTGCAAAATACTACTGTTGCATCGGTACGCAATGCAGTCTTTACAATTGGGATACCTGGGATTCGCCGTCCCGACGATTTACCGACTGGCGATGCGGCTTTGAGAATCGAGTAAGCTGTCATACATTTAAATTGTATATTTAGAGCGGGCGAGACGCCCAGCCCACTTATTGTTTGATTATTTGTGATATGCAATTTAAATGCAGAACAGCTTAATACCAAATTCGGGTTAAATATCCCCGCAAGACTCGGCGGTTGAAACCGCTACTATACAAACAAAACCCGCCTGCGCGGGTTTGAGGGATAAAGGGGGTTGGAAACCCGGATTTGGTATAAGATTAAGCTTTCTCAGTGAGGCGAGGTACAGGGTAGAGGAAACTCCTTAAAGTAAGCCGAGTCACAGAAAGAGGAAGCCCAACAATGAAGCCCAAACAATGATGTTAACAATCCCCGGCGTTCCGCGGCGGGGACTTGATTCTTGAAATTTCATGATTTTCGAGTGTTTCTTTGTACCTCACCTATAGCAGTCATAAATCATTTGTAAATTTTTTACCCCACCCCAACCCTCCCCTTACTAAGGGGAGGGGGCAAGATATTTACAAATCATTTGCGATCGCCTCCACATAATTGCTCTATGAAAATTCCTACATTTGCATTATCCTTCAAGCCACACCCCTTTGGGCTCCTCTTAAGATTAGAGTGGATTTTATTGGGAATGACTATATTTAAGTTGCTCAGTCCTGAGCTGATCGAAATGCCGCTCTGGGGGCAACCGATCTCCTTAAGGGAATTAGGCTTTCCCGAAAGGAATCCATCTTACCCCATGCAAGTTCTAGGATTTGTTGGGTTGCTAACTGTCTTTGGGCTGTTAGGTTTCAGATTGCCAACCGATCGCTTGAGTAAATTCTGTTATATAAGTTTCTCCTTTTTAACGATCGGGGCAATTGGATATATCAATGTAGGTGAATTACTACCCTTGGTAACTATCCTTGTGATGCGAGGCTGTTTAATTTTTCAACGACGCGGACGATGGATGATTGCGAGTTTAGTCTGGCTGAGTTATGTGGTGACAACCTTGCTTGCTCTGTTCCTGTTCTGGGTGACTACTTTTCAATCTAAGACGATTAAAGACTTGCTCAGTATGATTCCTGGATTGGTTGTTCTGGGTGATGGGGGCATACAGTGGACATTAAATCTTTCTGCGACTCAAGTGAGTCAATTCATTATCTTGTCAAAACGTACATTATTCCCCTTTCTACTTGACACGTTTCTCTCTTCTGGGTTGATTCTTCTCTTTATGTTGCTCTTGGTGGATTCATTGGTGAATGAACGTCAAGGACGTAAAAAACTTGCAATTGCCCACCAACAGCTTTATCAATATTCCTTACAAATCGAAGACCAAGCTACCCTTCAAGAACGTACTCGCATTGCCCGCGAAATTCATGATTCCTTAGGACATTTACTGACAGCACAAAGTGTAATGCTGGAAAATACAACGATGTCTCTTGATGGCGCAAATGATGGTGAAAATGATGGTAAAAATGATGCACGATCGTTTCTAGATGAGAGTCAAAGATTGGGAAAAGAAGCGCGACGAGAACTCCGACAGGCTGTCTGGATGCTGCGGACTGACCCGATGCAAGGCAAATCTCTCCCTCAAGCGATCGCCGATTTAGTCCAACAATTTATGCAGGTAACTGGTATTCGTCCAGTGGTCGATCTGGATCCGAACCTGACATTACCGGGGCGTTATCAAGTTGTCCTCTATCGGATTCTGGAAGAAGCCCTCACCAATATTCAAAAACACAGTCAAGCCGATCGCGTCACCATTCACCTAATACTTGAAACCAGTGAGGACGAAATCCCTCAGATATTGCTCAAAGTTATGGATAATGGGATTGGATTCAATCCGCAGCAAACCCGATCGGGTTTTGGGCTGCAAGGGATGCGGGAGAGGGTTGAAAGTCTTTCTGGAACCCTTGAATTCGAGGTTCAATCCGGTTGCTGCATCATTGTTCGTATCCCTTTGTTGGAGGTTTCCAGATGATTCGTGTCTTGATTGTGGAAGATCAAACGATCGTTCGACAAGGATTGCGGCGACTGTTGGAAGCGCAGCCTGACTTACAGATTGTTGGTGAAGCTGAAAATGGACAACAGGCGATCGAGCAAGTTGCTCAATATTTACCGGATCTAGTTTTGATGGATATCCGAATGCCAATTATGGATGGCTTGACTGCAACACCAATCATTTGCGATCGCTTTCCAAAGGTGAAGGTTTTAATTCTAACGACTTTTGATGATGAACAATATATTGAAAAATTAATGCAAATTGGCGCAGTGGGTTATCTTTTGAAAGATACGCCATCAGAAGAATTAGCTCAAGCTATTCGATCGGCCCATCGCGGCTATACCCAATTTAGTCCAGGATTATTTGACAAAATATTTCCCCAGCGCTCAAATTCTTTACTCGCGATTAGATCGGGTTTAGTTCAGGATAAGAACCCTGTCGAAGAGCTAACCCCTCGCGAACAAGAGGTTTTAAGTTTGATCGCGATCGGATCTAGTAATCGTGAAATTGCAGAGATGCTCTGTATTTCTGAAAAAACGGTTAAAAATCACGTCTCCAGTATTCTCAGCCGTCTGAATCTGCGCGATCGAACTCAAGCTGCTGTCTTTGCCCATTCTTTGCCAGCTTCCACCCAGGATTGATAGGTTTGACACCCCCTACGGACAAAAATAAAATATCTGAAACCCTTTGTAGGCAAGTATTGCCAAGTTTGAAGACAATTATTTCATGTTTCAGTTTCGATCGCTGAAACCCTCATTCTCTCCTTAATTTTATTGAAGAAGAAGCTTTTTGCTTAAAATTCACAAATTCAAAATTCACTATCTGAAACTGTCTCGCTTGAGGCTGCTTCAGAAGAGGGGGGTAGTTGAGCAATTACCATAAATTTGGCATTTTTCTATGTATCTGGGTTTCGTGCTAGGATGTTTTGGCGTTAATTGGCTCTAGTAACGGGTGCATCTCAGTTTTGCATTTACAGTGCGATCCCCGCTCAAAAAAGGTTCGTAGTACGTCAGTAGAGTCCGCTCTTTAAAAAATGCTTCTTGCAAAACAGAGATGCACTCTCTAATAACTCCCAAGATTTTAGTAATTTGACTTTTAGGAGATTTGACTTTGCTGAAACTTTATTATAATCCGCTCTCTAGTAATGCTCGCCGTGTCTGGATTGCTTTGCTGGAAAAAGAGATTGAGTTTGAATTGGTGGCACTCAAATTAAACGGCGATCAGTTTCAACCGAATTTTTTGGCTATTAGCCCTTTTCACCACGTCCCGGTTTTGGCTGATGGCGATTTTCATGTAATAGAAAGTCTGGCTATTCTGGATTATCTGGAAGCTAAGTATCCGGCGATCGCCCTATTGCCGCAGAATCCTCGGGATTTGGCGATCGTCCGCATGGTAGAAACAGTCACGGTTAACGAATTGACGCCAGCGCTGAGTCCCTTTGTCCGTCAGACTTTCGGCGGTGCAGGCGACCCGGAAAAGCTGGAAAAATCCGGGCAGCAAGTGGCGGCGGTATTGAGCTTTTTTGAGGAGTTGTTGGGCGATCGAGCTTTTTTTGGTGGCAGTAACACGATTACCCTCGCGGATGTTGTGGCTGGTGTTTCCGTGCCTTGGTTGCCCGAGCTAGGCCTGTCGTTGGAAAATTACCCCAAATTGCAGGCTTGGTGCGATCGCTTAAATTCCCGCGCTTCTTGGCAACAAACACAAGCCAGTCCCGAACTGGTGGAAGCTTTTAAAGTGCAGATGAAACAGTTGATGAAAGGTCAGTCAAATCAGTCTTTGAATGATGAGATTAATCAGTTGAGAAAAGAAGATAAACAGTTGACAGTTGACGGTTGACTGTTGACAGTGATTTACGGTTGGGTGGGGGCGGGTTTTTGAGATTGTCAATTATTGGCTGGTATTGTTGGTTAACCCGCCCCTACAATAATTATGTCTATTTACTAATGCCCCAGGCCCCATGACTGACTTAATTTACAAATATCCTCCTCTTTTGCCCGGAACTTTAATCAAGCGGTACAAACGATTTTTCGCCGAAATCGAATTAGATTCGGGAGAAATCATCACCGCGCACTGTCCGAATACGGGGCCGATGACTGGTGTTTTAATTCCCGGCAATCCCGTGCTAGTATCTCCCAGCGACAATCCCAAACGCAAATTAGCTTACACTTGGGAATTAATTAAAGTTTGCGATACTGTGCCAACTTGGGTGGGAGTTAATACCGGACTGCCAAATCGAGTAATTAAATTAGCTTTGGAATTGCAATTGTTTCCTGAGTTGGGAAATTATAGTTTAATTCAGCCGGAAGTTGTTTATGGAAAAGATAAAAAAAGTAGAGTTGATTTCTGGCTGACTGGTGGGGAAAAACCGATTTTTCTGGAAGTTAAAAATACAACTTATGTCAAAGATACATTGGCTTTATTTCCCGATACAGTGACGGAGAGGGGACAGAAACATTTGAGAGAATTGATCGATGTGGTGCGGCAGGGTTCGAGGGCTGTAATGCTGTATTTTATTAATCGCGGCGATTGTACGGATTTTGCTCCGGGCGATAATGCCGATCGCCTTTACGGACAATTGTTCAGACAGGCGATGAGTGAAGGTGTGGAAGTTTTGCCTTGCCGGTTTGACGTAACTCCCGAAGGTTTGCGGTATTTGGGTTTGGCAAAACTGGATATTTGAGACTTGCTAAAGCATCGGTAACTCCTATCGTTCATATTGTCCCATCTTGGGAACGGGCAAGATGCCCATTCCACTTTTTTGGGGAACAAGCAAGATGCCTATTCCACAACAGATCAAGTTTGTTGTGGGGAGTAGGGGTTGGATATCCTGCCCGCACCAAAAGACAATTTAGATGCCTATTTCACAACACATTAAGTTTGTTGTGGGTAGGCATCCTGCCCGCACCAAAATACAATTTATACCAATTGAAAAAAAGAATGCAACAGTATTCTTCTCCCCCCCTTAGCAAGGGGCGCTAGGGGGGTCGAAGAGTGTTGTACACTGTTATAAAAATGGTATTAATCAGCTAAATCTGGGAAAACTTCGCGCACAGCCGGATGCACCAATTGGTGATTCTGCACGTTCAAACCCTTCGCCAAACTCGGATTCATTTCCAAAGCTTTAATCCCGTTATTTGCCAACTGCAAAACATAAGGCAAAGTGCTGTTATTCAAAGCTTGAGTTGCAGTCCAAGGCACGGCACCCGGCATATTTGGTACGCCGTAATGCACAACTCCTTCCTCTACATAGGTAGGATTGGTGTGAGAAGTTACTCGCAAAGTTTCCACGCAGCCACCTTGATCGACGGCTACGTCAACAATTACAGAACCGGGCTGCATTTTGGCGACAAATTCGCGCGAAAGTAGCACCGGAGCTCTTTTTCCTAAGACTAAAACTGCGCCGATTAATAAGTCAGCATCGGGAACAACTGCTTCTATTTGCAAAGGACTGCTGTAGAGGTATTCTACTCTGGAACCGAATAGAGTTTCTAAATAAGCGAGCCGATCGACATTTACATCCAAAATCTGCACCCTAGCGCCCATTCCTACAGCAATGCGGGCTGCTTCTGTGCCGACGATTCCGCCGCCCAAAATTACAACTTTGCCCGGTCTTACCCCCGGTACGCCCCCCAAAAGTACGCCTCTGCCACCTTGCTGCCGTTCCAGAAACCGAGCACCGAACTGCACGGCCAAACGCCCTGCAATAATGCTCATCGGTGTCAGCAGCGGCAATTTTCTGTCGGGGAGTTCGACGGTTTCGTAGGCGATAGCCTGGACTCCGCTGCTGATTAAGTGCTCGGTTAATGTGCGATCGGCAGCCAAGTGCAAATATGTAAATAGCAACTGCTCTTTTTCAATCAGCGGGTACTCAGCAGGTAGGGGTTCCTTAACT
Organism: Microcoleus sp. PH2017_12_PCY_D_A; assembly: GCF_020738565.1. Taxonomy (NCBI): domain Bacteria; kingdom Bacillati; phylum Cyanobacteriota; class Cyanophyceae; order Oscillatoriales; family Microcoleaceae; genus Microcoleus; species Microcoleus sp. PH2017_12_PCY_D_A. The sequence goes on from NZ_JAEQCI010000046.1 coordinate 46,826, forward strand.
TTAACAATTAGTTGTCGGTTCCAGACATCTGAAGCTTTTGAGACAATTTTAGCCCCGGCTTGAAGGTAGTCCTCGTCGGCAAAACCGGCCCCAGCACCAGCATTGGTTTCGACAAAAACTGTGTGGCCTTTGTCCGAACAAGCCCGGACACTGGTTGGACTGAGCCCAACTCGAAACTCCAAATCTTTGATTTCCTTGGGGACGCCTATTTCCATCTATACCTCTAATCTCAGGCTTATGTCGATCGAATTTAACCTACAGGACTGACGCATCCAGACCAAAGAAACCGGGTTTTTTACCCAATCTGCGGGTAACAACGAAGGATTTTCAGAAAAAACCCGGTTTCTCACCACTCGTGCGTAAGTCCTAACCTAAAAACCATCCCCGCTGGGATAATACCATTGTAGATTGTAGATTCGGAAATCAGACTCAGCTAGGAAAACAAATTTTTGATTTTCAGCCATTGCGATCGCAATTTCCAAAATTTATCATTTTCCATAAAGTCGATCGCCCTTTTAGCCTGCTCTAACTCTAACTCAAGCTGCTGCATCCGAGCTTGCGAACCCTGCAACTCTGACTTAGCCTCCTGTAACTGAATTCGCACCTCCTTTTCCCAGGTATTTTTCTTAATCGCAATATCGTGATAGCCTAGAGACTGAAGCGCTAGAAATACTACTTCCCAGTTATTTGCGATACAAAACTCATTCACCGCTCTCGCCACACCGTAAGGTATGAACTCACCTACAGACCAATTCGTATAATCGTTAAAAACCATCATGCCGTGGGGCTTGACTTTAGAATAGCCTTGCTGAATATCTTTGCACACACCTTCATAGGCGTGGTCAGCATCGATATATATCCAGTCGAAATACTCATCAGGAAAGCTGCTTAAAATTGTCGAAGAATCGCCTTCGTGAAGTTCGATAGAGCCGTTTTCTATACCCTCTTGAAAGATATTTTTTTGTTTTTGACTTACCTCTTCTTTAAACAAGTCAAAACTATAATCTATGAGATGCAGTTTTTGGGGTTTTGTAATAGAATAAATTTTCTCAGCAAAGCGCCCGTATTGAGTGCCCACCTCAGCCACCACACTATTTTTAGGCAGATATTCCAACATCTTCGGCCGACTTTCAACTAAGCGACAATTCTTAACGTGACAATCTTGAAGAATTGGGGAAGAAATCACGAAGGGATTTTCATTTAAATTGCTCCATTTATCGTTATCCCAGCCCTCAGTAGCGTTGAAAAAATTTTGTTTGTGTCTGATAAAGTCAAACATATTTTTCTGATAATAAGTGAACTCGGATCGTTGCAAAAATCTTTAGAAACAGGTTTGTAGTAAGGACTTCAGTCCTTTCTTACCAGGTTCGTAGTAAGGACTTCAGTCCTTTCTTACCAGGTTCGTAGTAAGGACTTCAGTCCTTTCTTACCAACTCACTAGCAAGGACTAAAGTCCGGGATCATCTCAGTTTTGAATTTACAGTGCTGCCCCGCTCAAAAAAGGGTTCGTAGTGCGTCAGTAGAGTCCGCTCTTTAAAAATGCTTCTTGCAAAACTGAGATGCTCCCCTAAAGTCCTGACTACAAACTTTTGACAGTTTCGCAAACTTATCTGCTAAGAAAATGGTAAAAATCTCAACAAACAGCCCCTAACAGTATAAAGTAGATTGTGGTTGAATAGATTTGGTTAAAAAAAAACTAACTTATAGAGAGTCTGGTGTCAAGATATTTTATCGATCGCCTATAATTTAACAGGCATAACTCGCCCCCTAGCTCAAAAAATGCCACGCATACCAACATTAACATTCGATCGCGGAACGCTCGTGCTGCACCCGCCGCCCAGAGGCCGAGACTGGGTGGACTTTGCGACGTGGGACGATCGCGTCGAAAAATACCGAATTCGAGCAATTCACTACCGCCCGCTGGTAGAATCGCTTCAGGCCGACTGTACCAACTTCACCGACGAAGCCCGGGGCTACGAACTACTCGAACTCGTACCCAGCGTGGCAATGCAGCCTTACCCGCACCAACAAGAAGCCCTCGCAGCTTGGCAAGAAGCAGGAAGCCAAGGAGTAGTCATCCTTCCCACGGCTTCCGGCAAAACTTATCTGGCACAATTAGCCATGCAAGTCACAGGTCGCAGTACATTAGTCGTAGTACCAACTCTCGATTTAATGCACCAGTGGTACGCCAATTTAAAAGCAGCATTTCCCGAAATCGAAATTGGATTGTTGGGCGGAGGTTCGCGGGACAAAACGCCAATTTTAGTCGCAACCTACGACAGCGCCAGCATTCACGCCGAAACCTTAGGGAATAAATACGGCTTGCTAGTGTTTGACGAATGCCACCATTTACCAACCGACTTTTATCGAGTAATATCCGAATATGCGATCGCGCCTTTTCGACTCGGACTGACAGCAACACCCGATCGCACAGACGGACGCCACAGCGACTTGCATTTTCTCATCGGCCCGACAGTATATAGCAAAAAACCCGAAAATTTAGCAGGCGACGCCTTAGCAGATCACAAAATAGTTCAAATCATGGTCAAACTGTCAAAAGAAGAAACCGACCGCTACAGCGAAGCCATGAACATTCGCAACGACTTCCTCAAACAGTCCAACATCAAAATATCCAGCCTCGAAGGATGGAAACAGTTTATCATGGCCAGCGCGCGATCGCCCTTAGGAAGGCGCGCCATGATCGCCCACCGCCAAGCCAAAGAAATCGCCCTTTGTACCGAAGGAAAACTGCGAATATTAGCTCAAATACTAGCCGAACACTCTCCGCAGCGCACCCTAATCTTCACCGGAGACAACGCCACAGTCTACCGAATTTCCCAAGAATTTCTCATCCCCACAATTACCCACCAAACCCCAGTCAAAGAAAGGCACGAAATCCTCGCTAAATTTCGCAGCGGCGAATACAAAACCCTAGTCGCCTCCCACGTATTAAACGAAGGAGTAGACGTTCCCGATGCGAGAATTGCTATCATACTTTCAGGCACTGGTAGCGAACGGGAATACATCCAGAGATTAGGTAGAGTTCTCCGCAAAAGCAGCGATGCAAACAAACTAGCAATTCTCTACGAAGTCGTCACCGAAGACACCAGCGAAGAAAGAACATCTCAGCGCCGGCGAGGCGGAATGCAAGTTCACAAACCCCAACCAAAAGTACAACAAATAGAACCACCACCAACCGAATATCCGAAATTAGAAACTGTCAAACCAACACCCATTTACGGAGTCAACCGAGACACAACAAAAAAAGCAGCAGAATCACCCGCAAAATGGGGAGACGATGATATTCCCAAGACAACAAAAAAAGCAGCAGAATCACCCACAAAATGGGGAGATGATGATGACATTCCCTGGTAGCACGCCTAAATTCTTCCTTCTTCCTTCTTCCTTCTTCCCTTCGCGCCCTTCGCGCCTTCGCGGTTCGTTAAAAATAAAACTATAATGCTACCCACCGATTTATTAAGCCACCGCCAAAATGGCGAATCAATTATCCCATTACGCCTTAAGATAGATGCTAAAAACTTAGAAGCAGCTACCGAAATGATAAACTGCTTCCAAGAGTCGATCGGCAAAACCCAAGGCGAACTCGACGGACGCTTGCTAGAGTTAGAAGGCGACAGCCCCGACTATCGGCTGAAACGGGGATTAGCGCACCTCCTCAAAGGCGGTTTCTGCACCTTGGAAGTCATCAGTCCCTTAGAACCATCGGACTTGCGACAGCGGGTATTTGCGTTGTCCGCGCGATCGACTCCCAGCGTACAATCCACCCAAATAACCCTCGAAACCGTAGCCACAGAGCTCAGCCAAGACTTAAACAGAGAAGTTTTAACCGAGGAAATCAAAACAGGTTTGTACGCCGATTTAAACGAAAACAAAATCCTCACCCAATTTGACGCACCAACACCGGAAAACCTGCTTCACAGATACAACCTTTCCCAAGTCCAAGGCATATTTTACCGAGCAAGTCAAGTCCAATTAACCGCCCACCGCAACGATCCCGGAGAATACAAACTCCTATTTCGCTATCTGAAACTATTTCAATTAATGACCTACATCGAAGGCGACGCAGACCACGGATTTACCCTCACAATCGACGGCCCCACAAGCTTGTTCAAACCCAGCACTCGCTACGGCTTAGCCCTCGCCAAAATGCTACCCGCACTCCTGCACGTTACCAAGTGGAGCATGCACTCAACCCTGCAAACCAAAGATGCTTTCAGCGGCGTTGTCAAAACAGGTAAATTTACCCTAAATTCCGACTGCGGTTTAGTCAGCCACTATCCCCCAGGCAAGCCCTATGATAGTATGTTAGAGGCAGCATTTGCCGATCGCTGGGACGGCTTAAAAACCGAGTGGAAACTCGAACGAGAAGTCGATCTAATTCCGATTCCCGGAAGCGTGATGATTCCCGACTTTCGGTTAGTCCATCCCGACGGACGAGTATTTATATTAGAAATAGTCGGCTATTGGCGGCCCGAGTATTTGCAAAAGAAATTTGCACAAGTACACAAATCTGGATGCGACAACTTGATTTTAGCTATTTCCGAACGGCTAAATCTAGAAAAAGCCGGAGTAAATGTCAAAGAAGTTCCTGCAAAAGTTGTTTGGTTTAAAGATAAATTGCAGCCAAAATCCGTCCTAGAAGTCCTCGAATAGTAAGCCAATCCACCCATAAATTGCAAACTTCTTTCTATCCTCTCTTCCTCTGCGCCCTCTGCGCCCTCTGCGGTAAAAAAAATCTTAAGAAATCGATATCAGTCCTACAAATCCTCGAATAATAGACCAATCCACCCATAAATTGCAAACTTCTTTCTATCCTCTCTTCCTCTGCGCCCTCTGCGCCCTCTGCGGTAAAAAAAATCTTAAAAGATCGATCGCACATTCCAAACTCCATTAAAATACAAACATCCCCAAATCTCTACCACCGCCTACCCTCACCCAAAACCGATCGAAAAATGGCAGACACAAGTATTGTCGAAAAAATCAAAAAGCTGTTAGCCCTCGCCACCTCATCCAATGAAAACGAATCGACTGCTGCGGCCGAAAAAGCTTCCCTTTTACTAGCACAGTACAATCTGGATCTCGCCGATTTAGGCCCGAATCACCAAGAAGAGATTGAGGAAAACTCAGTTGAAACAACATCCAAATTCGTCACTTGGAAAATGATGCTGCTGTCGGGAATTGCTGAAGCTAACGGTTGTACTGGTATGCGGAACACTTATACTGGTAGTATGTTTTTGGTGGGAAGTTCTACCAACCTGATTGTTTGCACGCACTTGTATGAGTATTTGAGTTCTGCGATCGAGCAAAGGGCGAAATACCGCAAAGGAAATGGCAGGGGACTGGCGTATCTGAATGCTTTTCGGGTGGGATGCGCGACAAGGTTGCGGCAAAGGCTGCTGGAACAAAAGCGGGAGATGGAGGAGTCGGGGATTCCTGGCTCGGCTGATACGGCGGGTACTCCTGCTATTGTAGTGCGATCGATGTTTGAAAAGAATCAACTGGCGATCGCCGATTATTTAGAAAGCCGAGGGGTTAAAGTTAAAACGAGAACAGATTCTCAAATCAGCAGCGAAGCCGGTTTTAATTCTGGCTATGAAGTGGGCGACAAAATTAGTTTGCAGAAGCAAGTGCAGCCGGAAGGAGAACAAAAACAGCTCAATGAAAGTCTTTGAGTTCTGGATTTAAAAAACTGCTTCCTAGGCTATAATTGAAAGAAGTGAATAAGATAGATAGGTAAAAATATGACTGTTTATGAGGCAACTATTTCTAAAATTAGCCAACTACCAGAGTCGCTTGTTCAAGAAGTGAATGATTTCATAGACTTTTTGCTCCTCAAATACAACAGTGAATTGCCACAGCTTACTGAATCAGACTTTTCTGACTATTTAAAGAATTTAGAAGCCTACGAAGAAAAGTTAGCCCGTGGAGAGGTTCAATGGTAGCAGCTTCATCAGTAAATCCAACATATACAAGAGGAGATGTCGTGTTATGCGATTTGAATCCGGTAGTTGGTACGGAGCAAGCTGGTATAAGACCTGTTGTCATCTTACAGATCGATCGCGCTAATGCAGTAAGTCCTCATACTATTATTGCACCGTTTACTACTAAAATTCGTCGCGCTCTTTTACCTTCTCATGTATTTGTTCCATCTGGAGTTGGGGGTTTAAATCAAGATTCAGTAATACTTTGCGAACAGATTCGAGTCATCGACAAATCCAGGGTTATTAGGGTAATCGGTCATTTAGATGAAAATTTTATGGATGAGCTGGCAGTAGCCCTAGGTGTGATTTTAGGCTTGTGAGCGATCGCTCTTAATCATTTTTGAGGCGATCGCATCTTAATCTCTCATCATAAATCAATAGTTTCAGCTACTGTTAAGTTCATTGGATGAGAGCTAAGTGCTGCTGATTGCATTCCATTGCTTTGTCATACTTTCTTAAAGCACAGAAAGCTCTGACTAGATTAAGTAAAGCCCGCTCTTGTGCGTGGCGTTGTCCGATTTCCCGTACAATAGTTAAACTCTGTTGGTGATAGTTGATGGCTTCAGCATATTTTCCTAGAGAATAGTAAGCAACTCCCATATCTGACAGTGTGATTCCTTCAGTGTTGCGATCGCCAATTTCCCTTGCAATGATTAAACTTTGTTGGAGATACTCAATGGCTTGGGTATAATCTTCTAGCAAACCGCAAACAAGTCCTAGATTTCCCAGTGCTTTTCCTTCACCGTTGCGATCGCCAATTTCCTGGAAAATAGTTAAACTCTTCTGGAAATACTCAATGGCTTGGGGATAATCTTCCAACGAATTGTAAGCCTTTCCCAGATTTCCCAACGCGCATCCCTCACTGTTGCGATTACCGATTGACTTTGCAATGACTAAACTTTGTTTGAGATATTCGATGGCTTGGCCATAATTTCCCAACGAATTGCAAGCATCTCCCAGACTTCCCAACGCGCATCCCTCACCGTTGCGGTCGCCGATTTCCCTTGCAATACTTAAACTCTGTTTGTGGTAGTCAATCGCTTTGAGATAGTATTCTAGCGAATTATAAGCATTGCCCAGATTTCCCAGTGCCCTTCCCTCAGCTTCGCGATCGCGAATTGCCCGTGCAATACTTAAACTCTGTTGATAATAGTCAATTGCTTGGAAATATTTTCCTAGTCCATAGTAAGCATTGCCCAAATTATTGCAAAGATTGGCGATAAAAATAGCATCATGATTAAGGCTTAATTTGCCCCAAAGTTGGTTGTACAGCTCAATCAGTTCCCTATAGTAGCCCCAGAGTAATAATTGATGATGCAATTCGTCATTGGTATGTGTATCGAGTTGAGTTGATATAATTTTGCTACTTCGTATCCAATCTTCCACCTGACAAAGATGGTGAAACGCTTCCAAGTATCCCTTTACTTTCTCTAAATTGGAAGCACCCGGCTTCGATTTATAATCAGTTAGCCACTGTACAACTGCTCTGTACTGAAGCCGCTGCTCGCGATTTGGAAAATGGACACTGAGATTATGAGGATTGATACCTAATTGTTCCAAAACCTTATCTCCCGATGGTGTCAGGTTATTTGTCATGGTGAATTTATCCAATTTCTTCAGTTTTTTGGTAGCATCAATCGGCGATCGATCGCCACACTGCGGATCAAATTATGTTGTCCCACCAGCCGATTATCTTCATCATCAATTCCTCCATCTTCAACTAAATAGCGATCGCGCAGAGTTTGCATTGCTGCCTTTTGCTGTTCCTCACTATAACCCTCATCTTCTAAATTAATCAGCCACCAAGTTTCCTTGACTTCGCATCGATAAATCGAAGCCATACAAAGTAAACAATAAGCATCATACGCATCATTTTTTAAACGATCGAATGTCCGATCGATCCGTTCCTTAACTTTCCTTCGCAAGACTTTCGTGTATGATGCTAACTGCCACCTATCCTCATCTCCTTTAACTATTCCTCGATCGCGAGCTTCGTCAATAGCCTCTTTCACCTCTTCAATGTAACGGCTATTCTCTTTCCAGTAAGCACTGACTTTCCTACCATAAGACTCTTTAATTTCTCCAGCGATCGTCCGCAAAGCCAAAGGATGCCCGTCATAAACTTCTCCAATTACTCGCAGGGGACTGTGTGCTAGTTCCAAATCGCCATCCAGTTCAGCTTTTTGAAATAACTCCACTTGTTCGGGTATTTCTAATCCTTTCAAAAGTTGGCAATACCAACGATTTTTATAGCGATCGCACTCCGCTTTCTCAAACTTAGTTGGCAAATCCTGAGAAGTCAGAATAAATCGACTTTGACAATCTGATTCTGCCAAGAAACTTACAAAAAACTTACCCCACCACTCATCAGCAAAATCACCCCAGCCATCCTCTGCATTCCCTGTCAATAGGTACTCAAGAGAATCCATCAGGATTAAATACCGATTTTCGCGCAGGTGTTTGACTAACCGCCGTAATAATTGTTCTGGTTTGCGATCGTCTTTTGGGACAGATTCTCCCCACTTCTCCAGCCATTGCAGCGCGACGCTGGCAAAATCTGAAACTTTTTTCTCATCTTCAAAATTATCCCTGTGTTCCCTCCAATCTCCTCGCAATTCCTGAACGACACGTTCCGCCAAAGCAGTTTTACCGATACCAGTAATGCCAACTATAAGTAAGACTCGACAAGATCCGCACACCTTCTCGATCGATTCATCAATTAGTGTCTCCCGACCTACCCAGCCATCATCACAGACCAAAAACTCCATGTATGAAGCCTGAGTTGCGCTGTTATCAACGTATGTCTCCCAGTTTTTTATCCCGACAGCCTTGAAAAGTGCGACAAAGTTTTCCTGCCTAATGTTTCTCCCTTGCTCTAGTGCCTGCACGGTTGAGCGCCGAACACCACTTTGAGTAAGCAAAGCATCAGCTTCTTGATTCCATCTCTTGTTTTCTCTTGCCTCCTTAAATTTTTCCCGTCCTTCTTTCGATGCTTTGATTGTAGCCACCATGCTTGCCCTCTAACTAGCTCCTATTAGCTTCAATTTTGACTCATTTTTGCAGCAGTAGCAGAAGTCAGTCAAAAGTCAGTCAAAAAGTCAGTCAAAAAGTCAAGCGTTGAAACCCCTACACATCAGGCATTCTGAAGATGCGGACAGCAAAAAGTTAACTAACTTACTTGCCCCGCAGTCAATCACTTACCCTAGATGAGTAGAACAATCATGACTTTGAAACATCAAGCTTACCCAAAACAACTAGAACTACCAGGCGTTTTACCTAAAAAAATGGACACCCTCAAGCAAATGGAAGAAGCAATCCAAGGAATGCTAGACCTAACATGGAAAACTGTGCTACTTCACATATCACCACGCACTACTAAAGAACTCATGCGACAGCACGGTAAACTCGTTGCTCTCAATGATGGGGAAGCAAGAATTAAAGTATCGTCAACAGCACTTTTGCTAATGGCAATTCAAAAACTACCCGACATTGAATCAGCCTTCAGAAAAGCCTTTGGTGCTACCGTCAAAATCCGCATCGAAGTATAACTGACATCTTGCACTCGCTGCGATCGCTCCAGCTAACCGAAAAGAGCGATCGCCCTCAATCGACAAACTCATAATATATGTCTGGGTCTGGCCAAGCTAGAAATTCTTCTAAAGTCAGTTTGGTTCCGATTCCTACCATGACTCCCAGCCCTCTCGCTGATTAATTCAAATATCAATTATACAAAATTTCCCAATATTCCAAAAAAAAGACCCGGCGGTTGAAACCGCGGCTATACAAACAAAACAAGCCGGACGCCGGTTGAAGAATAGGCGGTGAAAATTACGTTTTACATTATTCTCTTAAGTCCGCGGAGGCGGACATCGTTTGTGTAGACGCGGTTTCAACCGCCGTCGGATCTTTGTTTGACTTTCTGGCGGTTTCAACCGCCGTCTTACTTCACCCAAGCCCGATGAGCCATCAAAGCCGCAAACGGCTGCACTCCCCGCAACTGATTCGACAGCGGCAAATGACCCCTAGGCGCGCTCAAATCCCAAATAAACTCTTGCGGATACCGCGTCCAATTATTCCCCTTCTTCCAGCCAATTAACGGCCACAACTTATCCCAATTCTTGCCCGAACTCAGCCAAATTTCCCGCTGTACCGAAAAGCCAAATTTGCCTTCGGAATGCACTTTCCACAGGGTATTAATTGTTTGCAAATCTGCCACGGGCAAACTTTCAACTTCTGTAAAATACAGCCACTTTCTCGCCGAAGCTGTCTCGCCCGCCAACCCACAAAGTTTGTTTAAAGTCAATAGATCGGCTTCTTGAAATTCCTGTAGGGCCAATAATTGTTGCAGCGGAGTGTAGTCAATGTTAGAGTCCGATCGCAGCGGCACAATTCCCGTCGGAAAATTCGATCGCAAAAACTCACTCGCTCTCGGAGAGTCAGCGCTATAAAGAATTTGGTAAACCTTACCCATTACCGCCGTCGGTTCCTCCGACTGGCGCTCTAATAAAAATTCCATCAATACATCCCAACCCGCATCTGCTATGTGTTGTTGCAGCAGTTGCAGTTGAGTTTTCTCTGAACCCGACCTCAACTGTGAGCGGAGTTCGGCTGTATCGGCGGCCGAGTCTAATGGAGAAGTAGAAATCGAGTCAGTCATGGGAAACTATCAGCTATCAGCTATCAGCTATCAGCAATTAGCTGAAGCCCTGGTTTTCCCCCATTGTACAATGGTACTGACTTCGATTTACTTCTCTGTACTCGGATGTCTGCGCGCAATGTCGCCTATTCCAGCTCGATCGCACACTCGACAGCCCATCGCAGCCATCACCAAAGGTTAATCATCTCATTTTGGCGATCGCTGCTATCTCAAACCGTTTCTCTTCCAACCTAATCGTCCACGATGGAAACCCATGCAGAGAACGAAGGCGGAAAAAAGTTGATGTCATATTCCGAGTCTTCCCACTCCTTCACCCACAGCGGTACAACGCCGGGGCGAGGAGTTTCCGCAAAGATCCGTTCCTTGGATTCGATCGAGTGAAATAGCTGTTTCAAAGTATCTCCCCGATCCAAAGCGGAGCTCAGGATGTCGTCCAAGTCAGGATCGACCCGTTTGACGCGGTTTTTGTCATCCTCAAGCCACAGAAGCTTCAAAGACTTCAGATCCCTCGGACTCAGGATGCTCTTGTAGTAAACGCGCTTGAGGGTCGCTACGGGCTCCAACGAGCGTTCGATCCGGCGAATTTGCTGAACTCGCAGGTAGTGCCATTCCGCTAAACGCTTGCGTTCCGAAGGCGCGAGAGTTTCCTTCCCCGCTGAGTGTTTGTAGTCATAGTTAATCAAACTGCAAGCCATATTGGCCAGCAGGTGAATTAACTGTTTTTCTTTGGGTGTCGCCTGACGCCGTTCCTGGGTTCTTGTCAATACGCGCTGTCTGCGGGTAGTTTCGAGAGTATTTTCCATTGGGTTTTTACGAGATGAAATACGATTGTGCCAGATCCGAATCCCGAACATCAGAAGATAAGGCAGTTGATAGGCGGGGAAACTCCACCGACAGACTCGCCTTACCTGTTTATTTTCTCATTCACCGTTCTGACTTCAACCCCTCGGATTAGGTAGAATGAGTATTCCGAGCGAGTTTTCACCCCCTTGAGCCAAGGTGGTTGCGACAACAAACACACCACAAACACAATCACGATCGCAACCGCAGCGCCGGCGAACCCTGAGAGGGCTAATTATTTCCTGCCTTTGCCTGTTTTTACTTCTTCTTGCTCACCATCTTCATTCGTTCCAGTGTAGTTAATGTCGGGACGACTCTCCCAAGCCGTCAAACTGCTGGTTGATGAAGATTGTGGGACGATCGCAGAAGCACGGGCGCTACCTGTATGGAATAAGCCGATGCCACCGGAGGCAATTACCGCTAATACTAAGATGCTGTTTTTCATGTTCGATGACCCTGATTTAACGTAGATAGACACCTTTTGGCTTACCGATCTGTCAGAAGTGGGTTGATGCAATAGCCCACTTGTCTTCTGATAAATCTGCCTGCCATAATCAATACAGACAGGCACACCCGAAGAGCGATCGGAAACGCCGGAAGTGACGTGTTACTTATGTCCACGATCATCCACCAACCAGATTTTTTTGGGTAGTGGGGCTAAGGCCATCAGGGCGTCGATCCATCAGGGAGTTATGCCATCAGGGTGCTCATCTATCGGGTAGTTAATTCATCAGGGCGCATCTTCTACTACAATTAGCCACAAACTTAACTTTAATCGTTGAGCCAGTGGCTAGCAGCGCACTGACAGCGCTTTTAAGAATTAAACTTGTGGTGGATTTATCCCCAAAAGTTTGTCCTTAAAAATTCCCCCACGCGAAAGCTGGGGAAGTGTCAGCGGCATGGAATTCCATGCAATCTAAGTCAACTAAAAAAAACGCAGATTAACGATATCTCCCACTCAAGCAGTCCTCAGCCAAACGCTGGGGTTTTTTATTGGCGGCAGCCATTCCAGTCCTTGGACAGGACGGCATTCGGTAGCCAGATCGCGATCGCAGAACTGAAGGCAGAACCTCAAAGGCGCTGCGGTTATGAGTTTCCCTAATAACATCATACCATCGGGTGAATTTTAAAGTATGATTGTAAAAAAATGTAAACCAAATGGCGTTTAGGCGTTTTCAATCCGGTTGAGTAAAAATTCAGATGATGATGCGAACGAGTATAAAGAAAAAGGTGCCGGGGTACGATCGCCCTCCTGGCTGCATTTAGCGTTGGTTGCAAAGATACGGTAAAGATTGAGAAGAAGAACGGTGAGTTAGTAGACAATAGAGAAAGAGTCACAAAATTTTCAACCGCAGTAATATCAGTTCAAAAAAAGAACGCAACTGTAGGTAAACTCCAAACCCTTATTCAATAAGTCATTAGCCAATCTCAAGTCTAAAATAGTATAAGCTGGCAATAATAATTATTGCAATTTGTAACCTTTCGATCGCACAGCACAGGGGCGCACCATCTTGATGAATTCGCAGATGACAGCAGAAGTCCACTCAACCAACCCATATCAAGTCGGAGGATATTTGCCTGCCGGTGCGCCCACCTATGTCAGGCGATCGGCAGACAGCGAACTCTACGAAGGACTCAAAGCCGGACACTTCTGCTACGTGTTGAGTTCGCCACAAATGGGAAAGTCCAGCCTGCTAGTGCAAACAGCCAAAAGGTTGCAAGCAGAAGGTACAGCCTTTGCAGCCGTCAACTTGAGAAGCATCAGCAGCCCAGAAATTTCCCTCGAAAAATGGTATGGTGCGATCGTATACCGCATCGCCAGCAGCTTGCGCCTCACAAACAGATTTGATGCGATCAAGTGGTGGAACGATCGCGAAGTGCTATCGCCGGTGCAGCGATTGGAGATATTTATCGAAAAAGTTTTGCTCAAGTCACTGCGGCAAAATTTAGTCATTTTGATAGATGACATTGACAGCACGAACAGTCTAAATTTCAGTACCAGCGATTTTTTTGCCTCGATTCGAGGTTGTTATTCCAAGCGAGCAGAGCAACCAGAATACGATCGCCTGAATTTTGCGGTTTTCGGAGTAGCAGCCCCATCACAACTGATCCGAGATCCAAGCTGCAACCCTTTTAATATTGGACGGCCGATTAATTTAACTCGATTGCAACTGCACGAAAGTGTGCCCCTAGCAAAAGGATTGGCACTCAAAGCTTTTCGCCCGCAAAAACTGCTCCAAGAAATATTTACTTGGACGGACGGTCAACCTTTTCTGACTCAAAGACTGTGCCAATTAGTGCTTGAATACGGGTCTTTTATTGGCAGAAATTGCGAAGCCGAACAGGTGGAACAACTGCTCAAACACAGAATTATTAAAAATTGGGAAGACTGGGACGAACCCCCACATTTGACAGCAATTCGCGATCGCATTTTCCACAGCCGCTGCGACATCACCAAACTGTTAACGCTGTACCAGAAAATTTTGCAACCGCCCGACCCCCAAAAACCGGAAGAAGCGCCAGGAGTTGCTGTCGATTATTCTCCCGAACAAATTGAATTACAACTTTCAGGATTAGTGGTTAAATCTCATGGTAAATTAATAGTTTCCAACCTAATTTATCAATCTGTTTTCAATCAGTTTTGGGTGGAAAAAGAACTGGGAAATCTGGCTCCCTACCGCGAAGCCTTGGCAGCATGGCTGGCTTCCGATCGCGAAGATAACTCGCAGTTATTGACAGGAGAAAGTTTGCAGTCAGCTTTGGATTGGGCGGCCAACAAACAATTAAGTCAAGAACACTATTGGTTCTTGAATCCTGGAACTTTTAAAGAAAAACCCACAGTCATTGTCCCACAAGTTGTACAAAGCAGTCCAGACATCGATACAGAGAGAATCCTCACCCCGCCCTCAGATACTTTTCTATCGGGGAGCAACGAACAGATATTGTACGATCACATCGTCTCCTGCGTGGAACGAGAATCCCCCGCACAGGTAATCGATCGGTTCCGCAAACTATTTATCGACGGTATGGGCTACCCCGATCGCGAAATAGAAGCAACTTTGTACAATATCATCTCCGTCAAGCGATCGGATCGGGAGTTTAAATATATCATCCACCGCTGCTGCTACATCCCCATCAACCGCTGGCAATTGCACTCACAGCACAAATTGAGTATTGCAAATCTGGTTGCTTTATTTAAACAGACTTCTCCCAGATTCGGGATGGAATTTTATATAGTCAAGCGCTTGCAAGAACAAATAGAATTCTTTACTAAAAGTGCCGAATTCCAGACCCTAGAGCGCTTAGTAAAAGCAGTAGAACAAGAGCCACAACCCCAGAAACAAGATAGTCATGCTCCTTTGGGCGAATTGATTTGTCGGTATCCTTATTTGTACGGGCATTCTTTGCTGAGCAAGGACAGCGTTGAGGAAGACCAGAAAACCATCAAAAAGCTGGAAATTCAAAGACAGCGACAATTTGAAAAAAACTTGTCTCAATATTTAAATTATTTGGTTGAACCGAGAAATACAGAAATAGGAATTGTGCAGCCGGCGCCAAATCCCACACTTTTGAACGATGCGGAACTGCACTTAGCTGTTAGGGAATTTGCTGGAAAAATAACAGGCGATCGCAGTCACAAAGAATCGGCTCAATTTTTTTTGCGAGATGCCCGGAAGACTCCATCCTACAGCTCATTTAAAGTGGATTTATATGAATATTTAATATCATCTGTAGAACCAGAATATGGTAATCGTCAATTTAACGACAAGTTGTACAAATACATCAAAAATACATTTCCTGAAAACAACTCGGAGAAATTAAATAATATATTGTTAGCTCGGACTTGCAACCAGTTATTCAACTTTTTAGTGGTAGAAAATTCCCAACATCCCAACCACTACGTTTTTTACGATTTGGTATACAACCTCGGGCCCAGCCGGACAATGGGTTTGCTGCTGAAAATATTACTGCTTTCTGGCAAAGTTAAACCTGAGTTGGAAAAGCGATTTTCTATTTTGTTCAATCACTATGAAGGTAAAAATTCTGATGAAATTATGTGGTTTATAAAATCCTTGGAAAATTTGAATGTGGCTTTGGTGGTAAATTTTGGGAATACGGATTTGTCTTTTGTCAAACAGCATCTTATTTTGAATTGAAAAATCAGCCGAGCGGTTTACTCCAAGTTCGATCGGGCAAATATCAGTGATATAATAAATTATGTTGAGTATGCAGCAAAATTATGCCAACCCAAACGCTCACAGATTATTTCAACTTTCTCACTCCCAGCGATATTCGACTGAAAGGGACAAGAATTGGCATTGAAACAATCCTTTATGATTACATCGATTGCGGTCGCGCACCTGATGAAATTGCCCAAACTTATCCTTCCCTCACCCTCGAACAAGTTTATGCGACAATTCTGTATTATCTCCAGAATCAAGAACCTGTGAGTGATTACCTCAGAAATTGGATAGAACACGGTCACAAAATGAGAGAAGAACAGCGCCTTAATCCCCCGCCTGTTTCTGAAAAGCTCCGCCAATTGAGGGCAGAAAGAAAAGCCAAAAGTAGCCAATGAACCTGCAATACCTAATTGATGAAAATGTCAATCCTATTTATCCCAATCAAATTAGGCAACGAGAACCAGATATCGCCGTCAAAGTAGTGGGAGAACCGGAAACACCACCGAAAGGAACTCTCGATCCAGAAATTCTCTACTGGTGTGAAGATAATAACTGTGTTTTGGTGACAAATAACCGAACTTCTATGCCAGTGCACTTAGCCGAACATATGGCGGTAAATCGTCACATCCCAGGGATTTTTATCCTAAATCCTAATTTAAGCATTGGCGAAAACCTAGAAGAATTGATTTTAGCTGCTCTGGCATCCCAAGAAAATGAATATCAAGATAGAATTGTTTTTCTACCTTTCCCTTAGCAGTTATTAATGTATTCGGGAGAAAACGATTTTTTTTGCATTAGTCCGATCGCACTTTTAAAAGGCGCGCTACCCTATCGGTGTACCATTAACTCTATGATCAGCTATCTCAAAGGCACAGTCGCCAATATCACTAAAGGCAGCAACCGCGTTATCTTGACTCTCGAAGTCAGTGGAATTGGCTATGACATCCAAATTTTACCCCGCGTGACGGGTCAATTACCAGCATCCGGCGAAGTTGCCCAAATCTTTACCCACCAGCAAGTTAAGGAAGACCAAATCGTATTGTACGGTTTTGGTAGCACGGCAGAACGCGATTTGTTTCGACAGTTGACGAGTGTTAGCGGTGTGGGTGCTCAACTGGCGATCGCCCTTCTCGACACTCTAGGAATGCAAGATTTAGTTCAGGCGATCGTCGGCGGTAACACCCGCATCCTCGCCAAAACCCCGGGAGTGGGCACAAAAACCGCCGAACGCCTGGCCCTGGAACTCAAAAGCAAACTCTCCGAATGGAGACAGGAAGCAGGTTTGACAACTTCCGTCGCCGCCGGAGTCCCCGCAGCTATTCAAGAAGAAGTGGAGATGATTTTGCTGGCGATGGGATACACTGCGGCGGAAGTCTTGCAAGCGCTGCAAACCCTCAGTCAAGACAGCAACTTGTCAAAAAAAGCTAATGCGGATGATTGGATTCGTGAGGCGATCGCCTATTTGAGCCGATAATCACCTACCTAATCCTACTAGACATAGCCTTTCTCACAAAGGTAAGGTACGTAGTTGGGCTTCAGCCCTCTTAGTTTATTGCTTATATAAGCTGTCAGCCATACCTCATCTTTCTGCAAACCGCTATATGACGTGTTTGTTGACACCAATGTCCCGGAAAATTCCCCTACAAAATACTATTTAACTTTTGTAAACACTGAGTTTTTTTGCATAAAACTAGCTGATTCAGGCTGATAGATAAATAGAGAAGTTCTCAATAATTCCTGAAGTCGATATCCCGATACTTTTGCCAAGAAATCGGGACACTCAACCGCTGACAGATTGCAACTCCGCAGAGAATTTCTTTCAACAACATAATTTTCATCAATCCCTTCTTAGAGCAAATCCTTGTATTTGGCAAATCCCAAATTTCAACCCAAGCAATTCGCACTTGCTTGTGGCGGAACATACCCATAGCCTATCTCTCTCGCATGGGCTACTGTTACGGACGCATCTTGCCCATAGAACGGGGCTACCGACAACTTGTTCGCTATCAACAGCAACTCGAATTCCACCACCGTTTATTAGCCGCCAAACAAATTGTCGTTGCAAAATTGAAAGATAGTCGCATTATCTTGCAGCGCATCCATCGAAAACGCCTAGATTCAGAAACAGTTGCTTTCACGATTAAAAGCTTAGAATGTCTCAGCGACAAAGCCTCTCGTTCTGAAACGATCGAGCGATTAATGGGATTGGAAGGAGCCGGGCAGCTACTTATTTTTCAGCATTTGGCGAATGTTTGTCCGTTCCCGAATTTGTATTTGTTTTCCGTTCCCGCCGTCCGCCAGGGAATCCGGTTAACGCCATGCTCAGCTTTGGATATCAAATTCTTTGGAATCACTTACTTTGTTTAATCGAGCTCCAAGGACTGGATCCTTATCAAGCTTGTTTGCATCAAACTTCCGAACGTCATGCTGCTTTAGCTTCAGATTTAATCGAAGAGTTTCGCGCTCCGATTATCGATTCTTTAGTGCTGTCGCTGATCAACAAAAAAGTCATGGATGCCACCCGCGACTTTGTTTATCGGAATAGTGGCTGTTTCTTGAACGATTCCGGGAGAGCAAAATTTCTCCATGCTTTTTTACAGCGCATGGAAGAAGAAATTCAAACAGATTCGGGAGAAAAACAGCCGCGATGGGATTTATTTGTGCAGCAAGTTAAGGCTTACAAGCAGTTTGTTTACAATCCGCAAATGCTGTACAAGCCTTATCGAATTTATTAGTAGCTGTCAAAACTTATGCTCGTGGAGGCAGGGATAGTCAGAAACCAGGTTTTTCAAGGTACGTAGTTGCGCTTCAGCGCTCTTTACAGATTTTAGGAAAGAGCGCCCAAGCGCAACTACGTACCTAAAAATGAGCCTCCCATAAGAGTAGCAGTTGCGTCCAGGACTAACAAAAATAGTGCGCTGTCGCCCTCAAATTATCGAAAAAAGCCGGTTTCTTTAGTCTCGCGGGGTGGTCAGAAACCGGGTTTTTCCCGGAAATAGTGCGCTGTCGCCCTCAAATTATCGAAAAAACCCGGTTTCTTTAGTCTCGCGGAATGGTCAAAATTAACTTTTTCCTCAGCCGAAAAATCATGTATTTTTACGTTGTGGTGTATGATATTCCTTGCGACAAGCGGCGCAAGAAAGTTTTCAACTTGCTATCGGGTTACGGCACGTGGGTGCAATATTCGGTTTTTGAGTGTGCTGTTTCTGGGCGTCAGTTTGACGAGTTGCGAACTCGCCTGCGAGCACGAGTTAATTTGGACGAAGACAATATCCGTTTTTATCCTGTATCAGCGCGGACTTTGGGGCAGGTAGAAACTTGGGGTTTGGGCCCACCGGTGACTAAACCTGCTACTTCGGTTATTGTCTGAAAGTATTTGATTTGACACTTGACACTCCGAGAAATCTCGGTTATTATTCTGTAATTGCTGGATTTTAATTAGAAATTTACACGAGCTAAAGCAATGTGCAGTGTGAATAACTACCGGAATCAATAGCGCCAGTACCTAGAAAATTGAATAGATTAAAGTAGTGTTTTAGCAATTCAATCATTTGGCAATCCGACCTTCAAGCTAAATGGCTGAAACACTGATTCTCTGGTGTAGACGGCCGTTGTCTTGTCCAGTAAAGGTTTCAGCCATTTTTGAGGTTCATTTTGAGTCCCAAAGCAAGCTGAGCATAAGAGGTGGTCGAAAACCGCTTCTGGAGCCTTTACTGGGTAAGGGTTTCAAGTCAAGGAGCCGCAATTCACCTTTCCCCGCAAGGGGATTGAAACTTAATCCCAATGCCCGTAGCGCGGCACCTGCCGTCGTTAGGCCGCAATTCACCTTTCCCCGCAAGGGGATTGAAACCTGGATGATATGTAACCCTTATCGGTTAGCAGCCGCAATTCACCTTTCCCCGCAAGGGGATTGAAACAGGTAAGGTGTTCCCCCCCAGAACCTCGATGGTATTGCCGCAATTCACCTTTCCCCGCAAGGGGATTGAAACCTATCATCATCGGAGGGTGCGCTATCCAGTTACAGCGCCGCAATTCACCTTTCCCCGCAAGGGGATTGAAACCCTTACTGCATCCATGATGTGTTCGTAGAGGGAGGTAGCCGCAATTCACCTTTCCCCGCAAGGGGATTGAAACTCTCCATTAAGCGCATGGCCTCGTATATACACTCCAGGGCCGCAATTCACCTTTCCCCGCAAGGGGATTGAAACACGATAGGGTTTGGTGTACTACTACTTATACGCACCGTACCAGAGCCGCAATTCACCTTTCCCCGCAAGGGGATTGAAACCAACTACAGCTACCTTGAGGCTTACATCATCGAGGTGACGCCGCAATTCACCTTTCCCCGCAAGGGGATTGAAACCTCACAGTGAGGGGTAGCACAAGTAGTGCGGAGATCGTAAGCCGCAATTCACCTTTCCCCGCAAGGGGATTGAAACTAGCCACAAAATTTGCAGCTTCCTCATGAAAGTCTGGAGCCGCAATTCACCTTTCCCCGCAAGGGGATTGAAACATTTTACACCCGTGTTTCGACCCTCTTGCAACTGCTGCCGCAATTCACCTTTCCCCGCAAGGGGATTGAAACGTGGTAACTGTACACCAACCAGCGGTAGTACCAGTAGTGCCGCAATTCACCTTTCCCCGCAAGGGGATTGAAACAGTAGTCCACAATTGATTGAGCGTATTATCACGCTGCCGCAATTCACCTTTCCCCGCAAGGGGATTGAAACTTGCTCTGTGAACTGTTCTAGCACGATAGGTAAGGCTTGCCGCAATTCACCTTTCCCCGCAAGGGGATTGAAACTTGATTGGTTTGTCTTTAACTCAATTGTTTTCTGATGCCGCAATTCACCTTTCCCCGCAAGGGGATTGAAACCTCAAGCGGCAAGAATAGATAGGCAAAAATTACTTTTTTACTAGCCGCAATTCACCTTTCCCCGCAAGGGGATTGAAACTTAGACTGTAAGTTGGTAATTGTTGAAATTGGTTGTAAGCCTGTATGGTTACCCCTATTTAACAAAAAGCTGTCCAAAGAATTAGGCCGCAATTCACCTTTCCCCGCAAGGGGATTGAAACTCTTGTTCGTGTGCCATTTCTCCATCAATCAAAATCCATCCATCTGCCACAATTCACCTTTCCCCGCAAGGGGATTGAAACACAAAGGTTTGATTGCCAATTTGACCTGTCCCAAAGTTGAGCACGCCGCAATTCACCTTTCCCCGCAAGGGGATTGAAACTTCGTTAAAACACAAAATTGCTTCGTTTCAGGTGATATCCAGCCGCAATTCACCTTTCCCCGCAAGGGGATTGAAACTGTACAATTTTGTTGTTCGTACTATTCTCTTTTTGGCCGCAATTCACCTTTCCCCGCAAGGGGATTGAAACTTCCGTACTGCGAGGTATCAGAATAAGGTTTAAACTCGTGCCGCAATTCACCTTTCCCCGCAAGGGGATTGAAACCTTCGATTTGATTTACTGTTACTTGCATTGTTTTTGCCGCAATTCACCTTTCCCCGCAAGGGGATTGAAACGGGGCTTACAGAGATCAGATCATTGTTTTTGCCGCCACGAAGCCGCAATTCACCTTTCCCCGCAAGGGGATTGAAACTTTGCGATATATGATTCAGCCCCTTCTGTACTTTTAAGCCGCAATTCACCTTTCCCCGCAAGGGGATTGAAACGAGTCTCCTGGTTATATTGAGCTTCGGTAATCTTACGTGACGCTGCCGCAATTCACCTTTCCCCGCAAGGGGATTGAAACCGCCAACCCAAGCCGACTGGATAGCCGAGCATCTTGGCGACATGCCGCAATTCACCTTTCCCCGCAAGGGGATTGAAACATTGACATATCGGAGGCTTTGAAGCCAGTCGCAGGGCCGAGATTAAGCCGCAATTCACCTTTCCCCGCAAGGGGATTGAAACTTAAAACTCAAACTCTGAAGATGGTAACTGATAAGCGCCGCAATTCACCTTTCCCCGCAAGGGGATTGAAACTTTCTTTTTTGTTGGGACGAAGCGTTCGAGCAATCGACGGCCGCAATTCACCTTTCCCCGCAAGGGGATTGAAACACTTGGTCATTATCAGAAACTACATGCACAGCGTTTTGGCCGCAATTCA
Source organism: Microcoleus sp. PH2017_12_PCY_D_A (assembly GCF_020738565.1). NCBI lineage: Bacteria > Bacillati > Cyanobacteriota > Cyanophyceae > Oscillatoriales > Microcoleaceae > Microcoleus > Microcoleus sp. PH2017_12_PCY_D_A. The sequence continues at coordinate 68,627 of NZ_JAEQCI010000046.1, forward strand.
CCTTTCCCCGCAAGGGGATTGAAACTCTATAGTTTCTGTTGCCTTAACATTTTCAAATTCAGCCGCAATTCACCTTTCCCCGCAAGGGGATTGAAACCATCCGGGTGCACCGTTTGACAGGGTGCAGGGTTTGCAGGCCGCAATTCACCTTTCCCCGCAAGGGGATTGAAACTTGAGTTTGAGGTGCGGCGTTAGGGCCGCCTACACCTGCCGCCGCAATTCACCTTTCCCCGCAAGGGGATTGAAACAGGCTAGCTGGGCGGTTAAAAATTAGACAAACAAAAGCCGCAATTCACCTTTCCCCGCAAGGGGATTGAAACATGGCTGTCCAGATGCCAAACTTTGCGATTCCAAATAGCCGCAATTCACCTTTCCCCGCAAGGGGATTGAAACCTTGAGCAAAAGTCCAATCTTTACAAAATTTATACAGGCCGCAATTCACCTTTCCCCGCAAGGGGATTGAAACGTAAAAATTTTAGGATCGGGAGAGTGGTAACCCTTTTGAGCCGCAATTCACCTTTCCCCGCAAGGGGATTGAAACTAGGTTTGGGCCAACCTGGGCAGTCCTCGCACTTTGCCGCAATTCACCTTTCCCCGCAAGGGGATTGAAACTGTAAATAGTCAAAAGGCAGCTCACCCCAGTAGTCCTGAGCCGCAATTCACCTTTCCCCGCAAGGGGATTGAAACCTCGTAAAAGAGCCCGGTTTCCAAATTGAAACAGGTAAATGCCGCAATTCACCTTTCCCCGCAAGGGGATTGAAACGCTACGAGATCGGTATCTGTATGGGTTATGGAGTACCACGCCGCAATTCACCTTTCCCCGCAAGGGGATTGAAACCTAAGGCAATCAATGATCACTTCATATTGCTATCACAGCCGCAATTCACCTTTCCCCGCAAGGGGATTGAAACCTTAATATAGGGCCCGCTGTCTCACGATGGGAATAACGTGATGCCGCAATTCACCTTTCCCCGCAAGGGGATTGAAACTCTGGTAGTGGTGCTGCCAAGGTGCATGTGATCTTTAAGCCGCAATTCACCTTTCCCCGCAAGGGGATTGAAACTTAGGTGGAGGATTCTTCATGCCCAAGACTGGGGCCCGAGTCTTATAGAGCCGCAATTCACCTTTCCCCGCAAGGGGATTGAAACTATTACCTAGTAGATGGGTAGTTATCCATCCCTGGGAGGTCATCAAGGCCGCAATTCACCTTTCCCCGCAAGGGGATTGAAACAAAATATCTAAATTATTACTAATATATCCAAAGCCGCAATTCACCTTTCCCCGCAAGGGGACTGAAACTGAGCCCGAGCACCATCGCCGCGAGCAGTGCGAGCCCGGCCGCAATGCCGCAATTCACCTTTCCCCGCAAGGGGATTGAAACAAAATACCTCTTTCATTACTTCTTCGGTGCCAGTTTTCGCCGCAATTCACCTTTCCCCGCAAGGGGATTAAAACAAAAAGCACTCTTCAATAAGAGCGCTGAAGCGCAACTACGTACCGTCGCAATTCACCTTTCCCCGCAAGGGGATTGAAACGCTTTATTAGCTTTAATTGCCGCAATTCATCTTTCCCCCCAAGGGGATTGAAACCGCCTTGGGCATTGCCGTGTCCTCAGTTACTCAATCTGTGATACAATCGCAGATTGTGACGATCGTACAAAAAAACATAAACTCAATTCATGGCACTTACACAACAACGCAAACAAGAAATCATGGGCGATTTTCAAACCCATGAAACCGACACAGGCTCAGCAGATGTGCAAATCGCCATGCTGAGCGATCGCATCAGCAAACTCAGCGCCCACCTGAAAATCAACCAAAAAGACTTCGCCTCCCGGCGCGGTTTGATGATGATGATCAGCCGCCGCAAGCGCCTGCTGGCCTACCTGCAAAAGGAAAATGTCGATCGCTACAAAGCATTAATTGCCCGTTTAGGCATTCGCGGCTAAACAGCCAAGCGAAAATTTGCGACAATATTCAAGAATCTTGGACAAACACCAGCAGGATTTACGCACCGATCGCAAATCCGTGTCAAACCGTTGATTAACCGTCAGAGTTGCGTAAACCCTCGCCAAGATTTATTGAATAATTGTTCGAGATTTCAGGTTAAACAAAAAATATGTCCTCCGAACCACCCACCCAGCGCTTACCCTTTGAACCGGCCTCAAATCGGAAAAAAACCGCTAAAAAGCCCCCAGAAACCGAAGCAAGCACAGTCACAGAAGAACCAAAATTAGACAAACAGCCCAAAGCCACCAAAAAAACTGGCCCGCAGGCGCAATCCATCCCAGAAGCAGTCAGCAAACGCATGATTTCCCGCATCGCGGTATTCTGCGGCGCCCCGACTATTCTGGGAATTTCCACATTTTTTGTGAGTTATTTGATAGTCAGCAAGGGCTGGTTTGACTTGCCCAACACAGCGGTATTGTTGGTAAGCATGGGCTGTTTTGGTCTAGGCGTACTTGGATTGAGCTATGGAGTCCTCTCGGCTTCTTGGGATGAAGAAGCTTCAGGAAGCACTCTGGGATGGGAAGAATTTAATACCAATTTTGGACGGATGCGGGAAGCGTGGCGCGCGGCTAAGCCGAAAAGTTAGAAGTCATCAGTCCTCAGTCCTCAGTCATTAGTCAACAGTCATTAGTCAATAGTGAATTGCTAGAGGGATGGACGACTAAAGAAACCGGGTTGTTTACCGAATATGGTGGCTGCGACGCAGAATTATCGTAAAAAAACCCGGTTTCTAACCACGCTTGCGTCCAAGACTATAAATAGAAGCTCGATCGCACGGCATCTATTTTTATCAGTACATCCATGTCATAATGCGTGTCTTAGCGCAACAGACCAAGGGAAAAAAATATGATTATTGTCATGAAAGCCGGCACTCCAGCAGCCGAGATCGATCGCCTAGACGAAGAACTCCGCACTAGCTGGGGTTTGACACCCGAAAAAATTGTCGGGCGTTACAAAACCGTCATGGGTTTGGTAGGCGACACCGTTGAGCTCGAACCGATGCAACTGCGCGAAATGAGCACCTGGATTGAGGAAGTGCTGCGGGTGGAAAAACCCTACAAACGTGCTTCTCTGGAATACCGCCAAGGTGAACCCAGCGCCGTAGAAGTCGCTACTCCTTTGGGAATTGTGACGATCGGCTTAAATCACCCGATCGCAGTCGTAGCAGGCCCTTGCTCGGTCGAAAACGAAGAAATGATTGTTGAAACGGCAATGCGCGTCAAAGCTGCTGGCGCTCAATTTTTGCGCGGTGGAGCCTACAAACCGAGAACTTCCCCCTACGCTTTCCAAGGACACGGCGAGAGTGCTTTGGGACTGCTGGCGGCAGCGCGGGAAGCTAGCGGTTTGGGAATTATTACCGAAGTTATGGATGCGGCGGACTTAAGTGCGATCGTAGAAGTAGCCGACGTAATCCAAGTCGGAGCCCGAAATATGCAGAATTTCTCGCTGTTGAAGAAAGTCGGAGCTCAAGACAAACCAATTTTGCTGAAGCGCGGCATTTCCGCCACCATTGAAGAATGGTTGATGGCAGCCGAGTATATCATGGCTGCGGGCAATCCCAACGTGATTTTGTGCGAGCGCGGAATTCGCGGCTATGACAGGCAGTATACGCGGAATACGCTGGATTTGTCGGCGGTTCCAGTGCTGCGAACCCTGACTCACTTACCAGTTATGGTTGACCCGAGTCACGGCACCGGTTGGGCGCAGTTTGTACCTTCGATGGCCTTTGCGTCGATCGCCTCGGGTACAGATTCGCTGATGATAGAAGTGCACCCGAATCCGAAAAAAGCCTTGTCTGACGGGCCGCAATCTTTAACACCGGATCAGTTCGACAAGTTGATGGAAGAATTGGCTGTAATTGGTAAAGTCATGAAACGCTGGCCGCAACCAGTGCCAGTTTTCGCGTAGAAATATCAATCAGTAGGTCATCAAAAACCGTAGTATCTACAAGGTACTATGGTTTTTTTGTGCTTACCATCTACTCATTAAGTTAAATCGTGTGCGAATTGGTTCGTAGTGCGGACTTCAGTCCGCAGAATAAGAGCGGACTGAAGTCCGCACTACGAACGGTTTTTGGCGATCGCGCTTTTCTTCCTGTTCTAACAAATTCTCCCACAGGGCGATCGCTTTCGGTCTCACACAGCGCGATATTTTTACCGCAGTTATGATATATTTTTACGGGAGCTGAGATTAAAAAAAGCATTTTTTCTTTGAGTGCGATCGCGCCCGAGTTCGCGTACAATACTCTAAATGCAAAACTGAGATGCTCCCAATTAACAAACAATTCATAGCAACTCCAAACTTTGCTCAGAAACCTCTAATTCTGCGTGTTTTAATCGCTCTTGAATTGACATACCCTGCAATTTTTCACTCATTTTATATAAATCCACTTGCGGATAATTGCCTTGAAATAGCGGGATTAGAGACTGAACAACAGCAGCGATTCCCTCGGGCGGTACAGCATTCCCAATCTGTCGGCGCACTTCGGTAACTGAACCTTCAAATACAAAATTATCGGGAAAAGTTTGCAGCCTCGCCCTCTCCCGATTTGTCAGTGCACGCGGTTCTGGATAATGATAACCCCAGGTGCCGCCGCCGCCGCCAGCAATGATTGTAGATGATGGTTTATCGGGATGAATTCGCCGATAAACGTGGCTGATCATGCCTTTTACATAGTAGGGACTGTCTTTGGGAATATCTGAAAAATTTCCTCCCGCTTTGATTCGATTCAAAATTTCAACCGTGCGATCGCGAATTTGATGATTTTGGTTATTTTCCACAACTTGCTCGACATCTTGGAGTGCTTCGCCCGCTGTGCGATAATGATTTTGGCGATTAGGGCCGTATTCTGCTTGAGGATGCACGAAATCAAATCCTGTATCCATCCGAATACCAACTAATAATACTCTTTGCCGAAATTGTGGAACTCCGTAATCGGCAAAGTTGTAAAGTTTTGGTTTGACTAAATAACCTGGTGCAATAGTTTCAAAGTCGGAAATTATTTGTTTGATTGCTTGATAATTATTGGCGCTTAATAAACCTTTGACATTTTCTGCTACAAAAGCTTTGGGCTTTTTCTTGTTGACAAAATCGAGGAAGTATGTATATAAATTGCCTCTAGTTCCTTCAAGTCCGGGGCGCTTCCAAATTAGGGAGAAATCTTGACAGGGGAAGCCTCCTATACATATTTCAGCTTCGGGAACTTGTGCAATGTCTATGTTTTCTATGCTGTCGTTGATAATGACAGGGGCAATGTTTCTGCTGAAAGTTTTGCAGGCGTATGGATTGGAGTCGATCGCCCAAACGACATCAAACCCAGCTTTGTGAAATGGCAAATCCATACCCCCGCAACCGGAAAACAATGATATCAGTTGCGGTTTGGTTTTCCAGGTTACGTCTTTGAGGCGTTCGAGTGACATATTAGTTCGCAATGGGACAATAGCCGGCTGAATGCCCGCAACACTCTTGGTGTGATTATACCAAATAGTCGTCAGGTATGCTGTGCAAACCGTACTAAGAGTCGATCGCCTTTAAATTTTCACTCTTCGTCATCTAAGGTGATTCCAGCTTGACGCAATTTTTCTGCTAGTCTTTGGGCGCGGAGCCGTTCTTCTTCAGCCCGTTGTCGTTCTTGCTCAGCCCGCTCCTCCGACCATAACAATAACTCACCGCCCGCATTCCACCACCTCAGCCAACAGCCTGTTCTGCCTTCGTGGGTTCCTTCCCAAACTCCTAAAAACAAGTCCAATCCAGGTATCCAATAACGCCCGTTTTCATCCGTTTTTTGCAAGTTGTAGTGCTCTGATTCCAAAGCATAAACTTCTAAACGAGCTGTTTTTGCTCGGAATATGACGTATCTAGGGACTTTGATTACTTGTTCGTAAAAAAACCACTTTCCCACCCGTGAGGTAAATTCTACAGAGTATTCTTCTCCGTAGGTTTCCGAGAGAAATTCCATGACGATTTGAGGAATTATCCCTTCTGTGTGTGGCGTGTAACTGCGGCGGATTTGCGAGACATTTGGGGAATTAACGGGTTTCACGTACATCCAATCAGGTGCTTTGCAAATAGTTCGCTGTTCGTCGGTGGCTGCTTCTGGGAAACTTATGCCGGCACAAAGGGCAAAGTTGGAAACTATTAAAGCATCCTGGATTAATTCGGGAAATTCTGTTAGGGGCTGGCGTAAAGCTGCGGCTAACAATGGTTGGCTTTCATCTTCCACGGGGTCATCTGGTAGTTGGAAATCTTCTGGTAGTAGCGGCCAGGTGATTGTGAGCTTTGTGGCTGAGTTTTTAGTTGCTACAAACATAGTTTATCAGAGTTAGTAGTTTTATCGATCCGCCAGGGGTTTCAACCCCTGGCTAATAGCTAAAGTCCTCTTAAGAGGACTGAGAAGAAGACTGTTAAAATAATTAGTCCTCTTCAGAGGACTTTAGCTTTGAGGCAGGGAATTCATTCCCTGCCGGACTTAATATGCAGCCATTATCCTCTGCTGTAGTTCATCTGTCATGGCTAGCAGTTCAGATTGCGCGATCGCACTTTGTTCGCCACTCGCCAACCACTTCAATTGTACCGTCTCATTTTCAGCTTCCGCATCCCCCAAAACCAAACACGCAACTGCACCGCTTCTGTCAGCTCTTTTAAACTGTTTCCCAAAAGCACTGCCGCTCAAATCTATCTCGACACTAAAGCCCGCACTCCGCAATTTTTGAGCTAACAATATTGATTGCTGTTCGGCTTTTTTGCCCCTGGATACCAAATAGAAATCCAACTCCGGAACGGGCAAAGGTTGCAACTTTTGCAACAGGATAATCAACCGTTCAACACCCATCGCCCAGCCGACTGCCGCCGTATCGGGGCCGCCCAATTCCTTGACTAAACCGTCGTAGCGGCCGCCTCCGCAAACTGTTGCTTGCGCTCCCAAATCGTCGGAGATAATTTCAAATGCGGTGTAGGTATAGTAATCTAAACCGCGCACCAATCGGGGATTTAACTGATAGGTAATTCCTAAATTTGCGAGCATTTGCTGCACTTCCTCGAAGTGCGATCGCGATTCGTCGCCCAAATATTCCAAAATACTCGGCGCACCAGCAACAATCTCTTGAGTGCGCTGATTTTTGCTGTCCAAAATCCGCAGCGGATTGCGAGTCAATCGGTCTTGGGAATCCGCGTCTAATTCGGATTTGTACGGTGTAAAATAATCAATCAATGCTTGCCGATAATTTTGTCTGTCTTGCTTATTTCCGACAGAATTGATATCGAGGCGCAAATTTTTTAAGCCGATCGCTTGCAGGATATCGCAGGCGATCGCAATTACCTCCACATCTGCCCGCGGATCGGCAGTTCCCAAAACTTCTACGCCGATTTGGTGAAATTGGCGCATCCGTCCCTGCTGAGGACGTTCGTAGCGAAACATCGGCCCCGCGTACCAAAGACGCTGCAATCCACCTTGAGCTTCTAAACTATTTTGAATAAAAGCTCGCACTACTCCGGCTGTGCCTTCTGGGCGCAGAGTAATCGATCGATCGCCCTTATCTTTAAAAGTGTACATTTCTTTGCCGACAACATCGGTAGCTTCGCCGATGCCGCGTTCAAATAAAGATGTTTGTTCAAAAATTGGCGTCCTAATTTCTCGATAAGCCGCTTTTTTTAAGATACTTCTGGCGATTTCTTCGATATTTTGCCAATATTGAATTTCAGCGGGCAAAATATCCCGCGTTCCCGTTAAAGTTGTAATTGCACTCATTTTTTTAGTCAGTCTTTATTTCTTAGTCCGCTTGGAGTGGACTTCGTCTGTGTGCCCGTAAACTCAGCGATTTCAATCGCCGAATCATCGAAGGATTAACCAATAACTAATGATTCCCAAGCTCCGTAGCGATCGCCATAATAAGCCAAAATGCGATCGACCCGCTGGCGGCAGGCCAAATCGAACCCATCAGGATACTGTATCCACAAACCCCCAACTTGGCTGTCGCTGTAATCAAACCGTTGCGACTGCTGCGGAATTAAACCAGTTTCCACCCCTTCAACTTGACGCAAATGGGCTGTCACTTCCCGATACACCGCCAGCGGCAATCCAGGGCATTGAATTTGATAGCGGAGTTGTTTTTCTTGTGCCGTTTGCATCATTTCTTTGCCTGTCCCCAACCATAACCCCTATTTAAGATACTTCTTTATCGATCGGCCCCGGTAGAGGGCAACAGTTAATATTGTCCAAACATACCTTCCCCCACTGCAAAGCCCAGCGCACCAGCGTAACTCGATTGTCAGCCCGCGTCTTGTTCAAGATATTGCTAATGTGGTTGTCAACAGTACGCTTGCTAATCTCTAACTTTTCAGCAATTTTCTCATTGGTCAATCCCGCCGCTACTAACTCTACCACTTGCAATTCTCTGTCCGACAGGGTGACAGGGGTGCCAGAGACGCTCCCGCTCATAAATTTTTCCTATGTCTGCATATTTACCTATATACAATTCTAGAGGATGAGGGATCTAGTATGAAGAGAAAATTAAATTGGCCCGGGTACGGGAGCGCCAACACCGCAAGCAGAATCGCTGCTTGCAAACTCAGCACCAACACCGCAAGTACCTGCACTGCTGGTGTGTGGGGTGGCGGATGCTGGCTGTACCTGGGTGAATCTGACATCTGGCAAAAAAAACCGCAGATGTTTGCACCTAAAACTGCTAATGATGCGCCCGCAGTGCTCTTCTACGTTGATGGTGTAAGTGTCAGTAGGAGTAAGTCTGATATTATAGGAGCAGCCCTTAAAAAATAGCTGGCAATTTTTCTAGGATGGGTTAAAAATAATTATTAACTTATCTACTACTGCTCTTAGATCTAAAATCTAAAATCTAAAATCAATATGACTTATCCTCGCGTTCTGTGTCTGGGTGAAATTTTATTTGATTGTTTAGCAGACAAACCAGGAGTATCTCTAGAAGAGGTAGAATCTTGGACGGCATATGCTGGCGGTGCTCCTGCTAATGTTGCCTGTGCTTTAGCTAAATTGGGGACGGCGGTGGGATTTATCGGTGCTGTAGGTGGGGATGAATTGGGGGATTCTCTGGTGCAGGTATTGCAAGAAGCAGGGGTTGATATCGCTGGAGTGCAGCGCCATCCGAGTGCGCCGACTCGACAAGTTTATGTCTTGCGGAATGAAGCGGGCGATCGAGCTTTTGCCGGTTTTGGTAAAATGGATACTGCGGATTTTGCCGACACCCGCTTCCAGGCTGCCCAAATACCCGAGGCGCTGTTTGAGAATGCGGAGTTTTTAGTGCTCGGCACTTTAGAATTAGCTTATCCTGAAAGTCGAGAGGCGATCGCACGAGCGATCGAACTAGCAGAACGTTACGACGTTAAAATTATAGTTGACATCAATTGGCGTCCCGTGTTTTGGCCAAATCCAGACGAAGCAAAAGCGCCCATCATAAAACTCTTAAAAAAAGTAGATTTTCTCAAGTTATCTGACGAAGAAGCCGAATGGTTGTTTGGAACTAGCGACGCTGGAGCTATTACCTACCGCCTCGATTCTGTAGAAGGCGTTTTGGTGACGGCGGGCGATAAAGGTTGCTCCTATTGTATGTCGGAAAATGAAGGAAAAATCCCCGCCTTTGCAGTAGAGGTTGAGGATACAACAGGTGCCGGCGACGGGTTTGTCGCTGGTTTTGTGCGGCAGTTGTGCAAGTATGGAATTAAGAATTTAGCAGATCCCGAAATCGCCCAAAACATTGTAACCTATGCGAGCGCGGTGGGTGCGATGACAGCGATGAAACCTGGAGCAATTGCAGCACAACCAACTGCGGCTGAAGTAGAAGCTTTCTTGTATTTGTACAAAAATTAGCACGCATAACATCAATAGGTTCGTAGTGAGGACTTTAGTCCTTCTTTCTGCGGACTAAAGTCCTCACTACGAACCTGCATAACATCAATAGGTTCGTAGTGAGGACTTTAGTCCTTCTTTCTGCGGACTAAAGTCCTCACTACGAACCTGTTTTATTTTGGGATTAACCGCACATCAGATGATTTTTAATTTGGAGCACCATTACCTCTAGGGGCTGCGAAGCATCGACGATTATTGCATCTTCCGGTTCTTCGAGAGTAGCGAATTGACTTGACAGCAAGTCTGCTTTCATGTAGTGATTTTCTCTATTTTTTAATCGGGCTGCAAATAGCTCAAAATCACCTTTGAGATAAACTATTTTCATCCGCTGCTTGTCTCGGCACAGCATTTCGCGGTAAGATGCTTTTAGGGCAGAACAAGCCAACACGACATTTTTATTTTCCAACAGCCACCTGTCTATTGTAGGTTGCAAGTGCAGCAGCCAAGGCAGGCGATCGCCATCTTCTAAAGGAATGCCCCGACTCATTTTCTCGATATTAGCTGGCGGGTGAAATTCGTCGGCATCGCTGAATTCCCAATGGAGAGATTGCGCTAGCAACTTGCCAACAGTAGTTTTGCCCGAACCGGAGACTCCCATCACCATAACAATCATCGCGCCCCTTTACCGAATACTTGGGATTCGATCGCGTTGTGCGATCGAAAAACCGAGTTTCTCAAGTTTTCTGATAAATATTGCATCAGAAAAACTTCAAGAAACCCAGTCTATTTCTAATTCTCGATCAAATTTCTTCCATAGTGGGTCTAATGAAATTATAAGCCAAAACGCCGATTATTCCACCAATCACCGGGAATACAATAAACGCCCACAACTGTTGGATTGCCCATGTTCCTTGAAAGAGTGCCACACCGATACTTCTAGCCGGGTTAACAGAAGTATTGGTGATGGGAATTCCGACTAAGTGAATCAACACCAGCATCAAGCCGATGGGAATTCCGCCCAAACCGACAGGATATTTGGGATGGGTAGTACCCATGATGGTAAATAATAGAAAAGCCGTCAGTACAATTTCCGTCAAAGCTGCTGCCAAAAGTCCGTAACCCGTGGGAGAATGTTCTCCAAAACCGTTAGACGCAAATCCCGAAGCGGCCGCATCAAAACCCGGTTTTCCGGATGCTATCAGATACAAAACAAGACCGCCTAAAATTCCGCCTAAAATCTGACCTCCTATATAATAAGGAAGCAAAACAGCATCGATCAGTTTAGCAACTACCAAACCGATGCTTACCGCTGGATTGATGTGGCATCCAGAGATAGGCCCGATTGTATAAGCCATGACTAAGAGGGACAACCCAAAAGCGATCGAGACTCCCAAAAAGCCGATTTTGTCTCCTGCTAAAACGGCACTGCCGCATCCACCTAATACCAGCACAAAAGTGCCAAAAGCTTCAGCAACTCCAATCTTTATCTTTTTGTTCATGTTCACACTCTCTAAAGTTTTAGATAGGTCAATTATGTACCCTGACTAAATCTGAAACCTTCACAATTGGATCTACGTTTTTTCCGCCAGTGATGCAACACTCATGATAACCTTTGATGATATGTAGCTCTAGTTCTTAGAACCTGTATTGGGTTAACTGAAATTGCACAATTTGGAATCAACAAATCTGGCTAACTTTACTACTTTATGAAAAACTTGTCAATACCTAGCTAATTTTTTGTATAAATTGTTCCACTTTCTGGTAAATATTTAGCTAATTTTTGTATAAATTGTTCCACTTTCTGGTAAATATTTAGCTATATTGTTATGTAAAACCATTTGAGATATATTTTGCGTAAATCTCAGAAACCGGATTTCTTTCTATATTTATTGTCACCCAATCCAAAAATTTAAAGAGGTCAAATGGGTTCTATAAATCCTGCGAGTTAGTAATTATTCGATTCAGAATAATTTACTTGGTTTCTTGCCTAAATTTGCGATCGCGATTTTACTGATTGTTGCTGTGCAAGCCGATCGCACTTCCAGCTAAAACATCCGCCCCAATCGGCTGGTACATCGGGCCTGTGAAGGGGCGAAAGTCTCGCCAATCGGCAGTTATCTTGCACAGTAACATTTCGTAGGGTGCGGGATGAACACTGGCAGGCTTATAAGTAGCGGGTCAAACCACTTTTTATGTAAGTCCTGTTGATTTATTCACCACACCTATAAGCAATGGCATCAAAATTTGGTATTTTCGGCTTTCTGTCATCACAACTACAGCACCAATTCACTGAATAAACATCTCTTTTAACCCATAAGTTAAAGCTGGAATAAGACCACAAATGCGGACAAGAAATTAAATTATGCTTGACAGGATTGTAGTGAATATAGTTTAAATGTTTTTCAAAATCATCTTCGTCGCAAATAGTGTGTTCCCAAAAGCGTCGATTCCAAACATCACTTTCTCGACGTTTGCGACGCGAAACAGAAACATTTTGAGGTAAATTTCCTTGGCCGCGCAAAGACTGTGTAAATATTTTTTTTATCCGTCCAAGACGCTTGGAGTATGCAGTATCATTAGGAGGCAATTTCCACAAAAAATGGATGTGATCTGGCAATACAACTGCCCCAAGAATTTCAAAAGGTTGTTCTGATTTAATCGCTGCTACAGCGTTGCGAAGTCGCGACACATTTTCTGGCTGTGAAAATAGCGGTGTGCGATTGTAGGTAACAAGCGTTAAAAAGAAAGTTCCACCAGGAAGGTAAAATCGGCGATAGTTTGGCATTGATATCGTCCTCCTACTTTTTGATAGGGCATCTTACATTTATCTTACACTCATCTTGTAGGGTGCGCAATGCGCACCTCAGATCGATGCGCGGTGCGCTTAGACTCATCTCGTAGGGTGCGCATTGCGCACCTTCAGACCGGTGCGCGGTGCACACCCTACACTCATCTCAGACCGGTGCGCGGTATCTCAGACCGGTGCGCGGTGCACACCCTACACTCATCTCAGACCGGTGCGCGGTGCACACCCTACACTCATCTCAGACCGGTGCGCGGTGCACACCCTAAATCAGCTACTTTCTAACGCAGGAATTCGCGCGGATCGGTGACGTGTCCCGTCAGCGCGGAAGCAGCCGCCGTGTAAGGCGAAGCGAGATAAACTTGCGCTTCTTTGTTCCCCATCCGGCCCGGGAAATTGCGGTTAGTTGTAGACACGCAAATTTCCGGTTCGTTCATCCGTCCAAAAGTGTCTTTCGGGCCGCCCAAACAAGCGGCACAAGAAGGCGCTGCGGGTTCGATGCAGCCTGCTGCTAAGAAGATTTCCGACAGAGTTTGACCGTCGTATTTAGTAACAAACAAATCTTCGTAAACTTTCTGAGTTGCCGGTACTAAATATGTCGGAACTTTGACTTGATTTCCTTTGAGAATGCGGGCGGCACTCAAAAAGTCGGAGGTTTTGCCGCCGGTGCAGGAACCGATGTAAACTCGATCAATCTTGACATCGCGGCAGTTGCGCGCCAAGTCGCGGTTGTCGGGGGAGTGCGGTTTGGCGACGACTGGTTCTAGTTTGCTGACATCGTAGGTGCGATCGCTATAAAATGTAGCATCCGCATCAGTGTAAAATGCCTCAAACGGCACATTAGTGCGAGGATTAACGTAATCAAACGTGGTTTTGTCCGCAGCCACAGTGCCGTTTTTGCCGCCAGCTTCAATCACCATATTGCACAGCGTCATCCGTTCTTCCATCGTCAAACGTTCCACTGTATCGCCCGCAAATTCCATCGTCCGGTAGTTAGCACCAGCAACGCTAATATCACCAATAATTTGCAAAATCAGGTCTTTTGCTAACAAATAATCCGGCAGTTCGCCGTTGAGTACAAACCGCATAGTTGCAGGAACTTTGATTAACAGTTTGCCGGTTCCCATGATAAAAGCAGCGTCCGTATTGCCGATTCCAGTCGCAAATTGTCCGAAAGCGCCGGCATTGCAGGTGTGGGAATCTGTCCCGAAGAGCACTTCGCCCGGGCGCGTGTGGCCTTCTTGGGCTAGGGCGATGTGGCACACTCCTTTATAGTCGGGATTTGCTTTAAAGTCCGATCGATCTGTGATGTCGTAAAAGTATTTTATCCCTTGTTCTGCAGCAAAATCGCGGAGAATATCGACGTTGCGGTTAGCGCGTTCGTCGTTGGTGAAAATGTAGTGGTCGGGAATGAGGACGATGCTGTCGGGATTCCAGACTTTAGCATTCTCGCCGAATTCGCGTTTGAAAACGCCGATGGTGCCGGGCCCGCAGACATCGTGGGTCATCAGCACGTCTGTTTCTACCCAAATATTTTCTCCAGGCTCGACTTTAGTGCGGCCTGATGCTTTGGCTAAGATTTTTTCGGTCAGGGTCATTCCCATAGTTCGATCGCTCTTTTTGGTGAGATGCTACATACTGTATTGTAAGCGAAACATTCGCTGTTACCGAGGATACTGAGGTAGGGACAGCCTTGGACGCACCACGATCGAAGAAACCGGGTTTTTTACTTAATTTGTGGATTACAGCGAAGAATTTTCATAAAAAAACCCGGTTTCTGGCCACCAGTGCGTCCAGGAATGAGGGAAATGTCTCGGATCGTTAGTTTCAACTTCAGACTGAAATCCACAAGCGTCATATTTAACAATTTTTGGAACATAAGTTCCCATTCAGTCCTTAATATTGTCAAAGAAAAAACCCGAAATATATTGACAACAAGTACCGTCAAATATTTTCAATATTCAACCAAAATTAAGCCACAAAGCTGTCCCTTTTGTTTTAATAAAAGTGGAAAAAATCGGTCAATTTTTAAATTAAAATATCTGCTTTTTTGGCTCAAATTCGGAATTTGATCGCTCGCAAATATATCGATTTATCGCCCCTTTGCCAAGTCGGCATACACGATAATTTCCCAACCCAAGATCAGGAGCAGGATTAGTTCAACCCCACCCAAAATATGGATTGCTAAAGCCGCGCCCGGTACTAAAACCCAGAAGGAAATTAAGGCAATAATTCCTGACACGACGAAGGTAATTTCATCAACAATCAGTTGCTCGATCTTGCGGCGCGATCGTCTACGATCGCTCCGGTGGGCAATTTCCCAGCCAAATAGAGATTCTACATCTGCGTGTCCGGTCTTTTCTTTGACCTTTTCGACTAAGGTGAGCCGAATATATCGCCCGATCGCACTTATCTTTTCATCGTTTATTAGGTACGTCCAGCCGAGAATCAAGGAAGCCCAGGGGAGGAGTAGAAAAGCGTAGTAGTTGGCGGAGTTGGAAACAGCAAAGGACACGATCGTACCGAACAAACCCAAGGTAACGTAGAGGAGGTTATCTCGGAAGCCAATCCGCTGGGTTTGCTCGGCTTTGAGTTTGTCGTATTCTAGCAGCCAGATTTTCAGGATGGGGTCTTCAGTCATTTTGTGTTCGGTTAAGATCAATGATTCGTGCTTTGACGGAAACCGGGCTAGGCAACAATTTGTTGCTGGTGGAGTTGTTCCATCCAGGTTTTAGTGCCGTAAATGCCTCGGAGGAGGGATGGGACAGTTAAATCGACATCGAGGGTTTCCCAATGTAAGCCTATACCGGATGGGGTAACTTCGACGGCGGCGAGGTCATCTGGGGTGGCGTTGGCTAGTCCTTGTCCCAGGTGATGGGGGAACATGAAGGTGGAACCATCTTTGAGGTGAATGACGATATTGCCGGAGGTGCGATCGTAGCAGGCTGAACGGGCGCGGGGTTCGGTGGTATTGGCAAGGATGGCGGCAGCTTCGGCGCGATCGAGTTGTTCTTTAAGTGCTGCTTCTGTGAATTCAAATTTCTCCATGAATTTGTCTCCATGCTTCTAATAGCTCGTTTTGATGAGCAGTCACCAGTTCTAGTGCTTTGACAGCATCGCCTCGCTTACCGTTTAATTGAATAATTTGCGGGGGATTTGCTGAACTGCCTAGATCGATTTTAACTTCACTGTCGGCATTCATGACATGAACGTGAGCTGGGAGATGGTCGTCAAAGTAAATCACGACTCTGAAGCCATTTTTTCTAAGGATGGTGGGCATTCGTTATCGGAAATGCGGGTTTCCAGACATTATGCCTGAATGAGGGGAAGTTAAATCAATTCTATAGTTAACTATGGATAGGTTTAGAAAAATTTTATGTAGCAGATTAAGCTCCGATCGCTTGGCGCTGGGAGTAAATTTATTCTATCAGCAAGTCGCGCAGTTCATCAGCAATGTCGGCGGGAGGATTGCCTGCCAGAGCACGTCCAATCAACCGTTCTGCTTCCCGGAGTTGGGCACACTCAATTGCAAGTACAGCGGCGCTCCGATGCAGTACAGAACGAGTCGGCTCAAAATCCCATTCGTTTGCGACTAAATCCGCTGCGGCGCGTTCTTTGGCAAAGACCGCTCTGGTGAGTGCAGTCACTTGGTCGATATCGCCGCGCTGACGGGCGAGAATGGCTCGATCGACCAGTTTCATTGCTTCGTGGTGAAGGGCTTCTACTATCTGCATTTTTTGACGATCCGTGCTTTGGGAGTGCCGAACTCGATGACAGACACATAGCCAGGAGCTACGTCATCTGAAGGGCGGATTTGTTCTAATTTCATGTTAACTCTCGCTTGGATCAGGCTGTCAGAACCTTAGCTAAGGGAATGCCTAATTCTGTAGCAATTGATTTGAATTTATTGAGATACTTTTCTAATGGAGTTAAGAACTGTCCTCTGCAAAAGTACCTTATGAACCAGTGAAACGGCAGCAGCAGCAGCTAATTGTTGGTACTCCTCATTTTTTTGACCATCTGCCCAATCAGAGATAGACTTTACTAAAATCCACGGAACGCCAACTCGCCCTGATGCTGCACATAGACCAGAACCCTCCATTTCACCACCTACAGCTTGTGGAAATTGTTGGAACAGAGCCGATTTGAATTCTCGATCATTAATCAGCTTTTCACCTGACAGAATAGGTCCAACTCGAAGATCGCAAGGAGATCCATCAATACCAAAAAACTCCCAATTATGAACATTCTCGAATCGGTTGAGCAGCGTTGTATTACTGGGTGGGATACTACCCCGGTTTTGAACAGGCTCACCAAGACGCTGTGGTTCGTATGAAATAATTTGTGAAGCAACTAGCACATCGCCTATCTTTTGCTTTTGTGAATCTTTACCAAAAGCAATGCCTACCATAATAATAGCTCTCGGCTTCCATATACGTTGCGCTTGCTCAGTCGCCAAAATAACCGATCCTTCACCGATTGATCCAATTCGACATTTTGTAACAACTGCTTTAAACGCGGCAAATTTACCTAAATAGTAAGTTTCGGGCCCCTCAAATATCTTGAAAATATTTTTTTTAGTTGGATATGGCTTTAAATTATCCAAGACCGCGTTAAGCTCTATGTTAGTAGCAGTAATAAGGACAATATCAATTTCATCTTTGAGCCAATCGAATTCCTTTAAGTCAATTTCTCTAAACATTCTAGTTTTAGATAGTTTTTCAACATTTTTTTCAACATCAATTTTTATTGCTAGTTTTAGACAATCCTCTTGTATAGGAAGTTTTAGTTCACGTGCAATCTCCAGAGCTTCTTTACAAGCTTTAATGGCTAGCTTTTTGTCTCTCGATTCGTCGTATACCTCTGCCATTTCTTTTAAGACTCGCGCCTCATCTGAACGACTACCTACTTTTTTAAATAGATATAAAGCTTGATGAAGCTTATCCAAAGATGACTCTTTTGTACCTCGTGAATCATCTAATTTTCTCTCCAACACTCCCACACGTGCTAAAGCTTCTGCTTCCTCTAGCAAAAGTCCGATTGAACGAGAAATAGTGAGAGACTGCTTATAGAAAGAAATAGCTGCGCGATATTCCTGTTGAATATAGAAAGTAAATCCTAAATGTAAAAGCATCTTAGCCTCACCCTCTGGATTTTCAATTAAATGGGTAATTTTAAGAGCGATTAAATGGCTTTCTACTGCTGCTTCATGATCTCCTATCAGGGAATAAACATTGCCAAGATCGGCAAGAGCTTGTATTTTTCCTAAGTTATCAGATATCTCTTTTGCTATTTTCAACTGCTCCTGAAAATACGGGATTGCTAGCTCATACTGTCCCATGTGAATCTGTATACTTCCCAATCCTGATTTTGCAGACATGACCAATTTTGGATATGATAGTTTTGATCCAATATCTTGAGCAGAAAGATAATAGGTATTTGCTTCTGGGTACTGTCCTAAAATTTTTGAGTTATGCCCTAAACCAATTAAGGCAGAAGCTTTTCCGTGCAAATCTTCAATCTGTATTGATGTTTTTAACTGCTGAGTATAATAATCAATAGAAGCATTGCAATTACCGCGAACAAACTCGACTAATGCTAAATTTTTTAAGCAGATTACTTTTAGATTGCAAACTTGTTTATCTGTTTCTGAGCTTAGCTCTAAAAGTTCCATTAATCTCATGGTGATTCCAGACAATTCATCATATTGTCCCCAAATATATAGTTGATTATATAGATCTTCATTGACATAAGGAAATATTTGAATAGAAAAAAGTTGAGCAACCCTATCTAAATCTTTGACTTCGCAAAGATGATGAAAGGCTTCTAGAAGACATCGAACTTGTTGTGGTTTTGATTCATCTAGTTGTGGCTGATAACTACTAAGCCAGTTAATAGCAGCTCGATACTGTGAACGGTTATCTCTTGGTTTTACCGACTTCAAGCTAGATGAGTCAAGGTTGAGTTGATCGAGAATATACTGACCGGGAGGTGTAATCTCACTCATCGGCTACTCCATTTATCTCATAATCCATTTGGCTCAGATGTTCCAGAGATACGCTGCGAATCAAATTATGTTGTCTTAACAAGTGCTGGTTGTTTTGAACTATTTCCTCAACAAGGTATCGCTCTCGTAACGTATCCAACGCTGCTTTTTGCTCTTCTTCGTTTCGATCCCAATCCTTTAGGTGGCTCAACCAAAAATCCTCTGGAACAGGGCATCGGTAGACAGATGATTCACAGAGTAAAATGTACGCCCATTTTGCATCGTTCCGTAGACGAGCAAAGTCTTTGTTAAAGCGCGAACGCACCTTTCTCCGCAGCGTCTTCGTAAACTGATCGAGTTGCCACTTATCCTTGGCTCCACTAGACTTTCCTTCTAGAGATTCCGCGATCGCCTTTTCAACTTCCTCAACCTCATTTCCGTATTTGTTCCAGTACGCAACAACATTGCCTTCAAACGGCTTATTCTTGATTTCTCCAGCAATCACCCGCAGTGCCAGAGGGTGTCCCTCATAGGCAGTTCCAATTCGTTCCAAGTAGAGTGTTCCTGCCGAAGTGGGGTTTATATCTAGTTGCGTTTTTTCAAACAAAGCCATCTGTTCTGGTTGCTCCAAACCTTTTAAAAGTTGGCAATACTTGAAGTTTCTAGATTTCGTACCGATGGCTTCAATTTGTCGAGGTAGGTCTTGAGAAGTCAGAATAATGCAGGTTTGACAGAGTTGTGCTTTCAAATAACTATCAAAGAACTTGAGCCACCATTCATCTTGAAAGTCATTCCAGCCCTGTTCCCCGTTGCCCTGTAAAATGTTCTCCAGTGAATCCATCAGCACCAGATAGCGATTCTCGCAGAGATGGCGAACCAATCGATACAGCAGTCGCTGAGGGTCTTTGCGGTCTTCAGTGGTAATCGATTCACCCCACTTCTCCAGCCAGCGTGCAGCAACACTGGCAAAATCTGAGGATTGCTGCTCATCCTCAAAGTTTTCCTGATGAAACCGAGTCCAATCGTTATCAAACCAATCTGCCAACTCTACCGCAAGCCGTTCACCTAATGCGGTTTTGCCAATGCCAGTAATCCCTACCAGCATGAGTAGACGACAGGATTCCTGAATTCGATAGCTTAAATCCCTGAGCAGCTTTGACCGCCCCACCCAGGCATCATCAAATGCAAAGAAGTTGCGAGAATTCGATGGGGAAGTCTCTGGAACAACTTGTTTACGAACAAGCGGAGGTGCTGATTTAAACTTTGCCAAAATCTCGAATGCAAAAGCACTAGCGTGACGAGCAGCAATTTCTTGATACCCTATCTTATCTACCTCAGTCTTATTATCAATCAAATCAGAAATTCCCCGAATAACCATCGCAGACACCTGCTGATTGGCACGCGCTGCCTCCAGGAAACCAAATCCTTCCATTTCAACAGCAACTGCATCCCCATAGTTCGATCGCAGAAATTGAAAAACCTCCGATTTCGTGGAAGCAATCACCTTCTGACCCGCTGCAATTGGCGCAAGAAAGACGCGAGGGATCGGCTCACAAACGGATAGTCTTTTCAGCCAGTCACCACTTCTGGCTTCGGCTCTGGCTCGTTGCTCTAGACTATAAGCAGACAAGCCAATTTCAGGTCGAGGCTTGAAAGTCTGTTCTGTTTTCCCTGACTCGTACCCGTAAACTTTAGTAGATGCGACAACATCACCAAGGGCTACATCTTTCTCTTTCATTCCCCCAGCTACTCCGAGAAAGAGGATAACATCAGGATTGAAATGAGCGATCGCTCTTTCTGCCTCCATTGCTGCACCGGGATTGCCGGCTCCAATTTCGACGATACCCACATCCCACACACCTTGAGACTGAGCGAACTTCCCCCGCTCATAAATCGTCCCCTGGGGATGAATCTCTTCCTGAAGATCGGACAGATAGACACGAACGGCAAGGTATTCAACTGAGAGAGCAGTCAGGATAACAGCACACGGCATAAGAGTTTATCTAGAGAAGCTTGTTGTCTACTATAACAATTTTTTTGGTGGTTGGGGATTAAAGATGTCCTTTCGATTTGGGATTTGGTATTTGGGATTTGGGATTGACCATAACGACCTTCACCTTACGAAATTATGCGGAATGTTATGTGTTGTTAAATAATCATAAGCTGTTAGTCATTTAAATTTATTGCTTGAACCCTTTACAGCATGGGGTCTGAGGCACAAATAGTGCAGTTTGAATGTCGAACAGCTTAGTTGATTCTCAGGATGTCAAGTATATTGGACATCGACCTAATTTAAACATTCAGTTTAGACCAAACCACTGTTTTGTAACAATTTGTGGAGAGGTCGAATGGAGGAATTATTATGATTTGTCACAAATTTCAACATTTCAAAGTAGATCTATTACCAAGCGATCGCACTCCCGAATCCGCAAAACCGATCGCCAAAACCACCCGATCGCCCAAAACATCCGCTGCGGGAATTGCGATCGGCACTCTGCTGATCCTGTTAGCACCGCCAGTTCAAGCTGCTAATGTAACATTCGTCTCTGATTGCCAATCATTATTGCTCTTTAGACGTGCAGATAATGAGGGCCGGGGCCCAACTACGTACCTATAAAACAAATCTGATTACCAAGGATTGCCAATCATTCTAAAAGCCGCCCAATAGTAGGGATGAGAAAAATTCCGAGTCCCCGTCTTTGCCATGGACGGAGGTAGCTGCACGTTACCCACAGAAGTCCGCAATATCCCCCCTTCAATGCGAACCTCTTGGCGCAACATCTCTAATTGCGCTTGCCGCAAGGCCTCAGCCTTCATCGGAGCACTTCTCAACTGGCCGTAAAAGTCCGCCATCAATCCCAAACTGCCCTCGTCGCTGACATACCAAAGAGTCGCTAGAGCCGATTTAACCCCTGCTTGCACGGCTAAACCGCCAAAACCCAACTCCGCCTCTCGATCGCCCACAGCAGTCCTGCAAGCACTCAAAACCAACATATCAACCTGCGGACTGCCCCATCCCATGTCCCGCAACTGATTCAAACGCAATTTAGTATCCCACAACTGAATAAAGGATTCGCTGGGGTTTCCCGATCGAAATTCGGCGTGAGTAGCCAAGTGAATTCTCCCAAAAGGGTACTGCTGGCGCTGCGATTTCAAATTTGCCAGAGTGAAAGCTTGGTTCAAGAAAGACTTACCGGGCGACTCCTGCGGGATAATTGTCGATACTTCTATTTCCACCGCAGGTAAAGGACTCATATCGGGAAATTGTGATGCCCCCATTGCCAGAACTTGCGTATTTGGCAACTTAGTGGTGCTGGTATCTGTCAAACTCAGACTCGGCATTGAACCGACGCTGTAACGCTCTATCAGAAAGCCTTTCCCGTCATGCAGCGCCGCCATCGGTATCGATCGCAACCCCATATCCGCAATAAAAGATAAATTCTGAATACCTTTGGCTTGTAACTCTGCCTCGATCGGCGCTATCATCCACTGGTAAAGCTGCTGAGCCAAGGGTAAATAAGTTTTAGTATTGCGTTTTACCGGATTAGTCAGTTCGTTGCGAAATTTCCGAATAGTTTCCATTACCTCGGCGCGAGAGGTTCCAGCGATACGCACGCGAAAGGGCGGGCTATCGGGGGCGATTACCATTACTTCGAGTTCGTCAGAGCTTTTAATTTGCTGTTCTACGCGCAACAGCGACGAACTGTTGTAAGGTCGATCGAATGTAGAACCATTGGGTACAAAGCTCATATATACAAGAGCTGGTTTGATACCTGTGGCTTGTGCGACGCTGCGAAGAATTTTTTGAGACTCTTCCAGGGTGGCGCGTTTATTTGTTTGTGGCAAATTCAGGTAATCGACAAACTCCCTGGTAAATCTGTTTTCTACCGGAAAAATAATGGCGCTGGGGTTAACTGGCAAGCTGGAAACGTCAATAATATTCGAGGTTTCGCGACGTGAATTAGGCTGTTGCAATGAACTAGATATCTGGTTTTGCTGTTGCAAGCTGGCAGAAAATAAAGGATTTGTGCTGGGAAGCCCGTTGCTGGAGAGCGCCGGAGCGAGTTCCGGTGTCGGTATCGGTGCGAGATTGATTGGTGCGGGAGCAGGGAGAATTTGAGTAATTGTCGGCGCTGGTGACAAATTCGAGTTCGGCGCTGGATTTTGAGTAATTGTCGGCGCTGGTGACAAATTCGAGTTCGGCGCTGGATTTT